>DASZPK010000029.1:0-5313 GCA_035550335.1 Chthoniobacteraceae bacterium
GCACCGCGCACCGGCTCGGCATCCGCTCGACCGCCACCATGCTCTTCGGCCACATCGAGACCTACCAGGACCGCGTCGACCACCTCCGCCAGTTGCGCGAATTGCAGGACGAAACCGGCGGCTTCATCGCCTTCCTCCCGCTCGCGTTCAAGCCCGCCCACCGCCTCAGCCATCTCATGGAGCCCGGCCCCGACGAAACGCTCAAGACCATCGCCGTGAGCCGCGCTTACCTCGATAATTTCGACCACATCAAGGCCTATTGGATCAGCTACGGCCTCGCACTCGCCGAGCGTGCCCTCGCTTTCGGCGCCGACGATCTCGACGGCACCATCGAAGAGGAACGCATTTACCACATGGCCGGCGCCACCTCGCCCATCTCGCAAACCGTCGAAGCCTTGCGCGCCGCGATCCGCAAAGCCGGCCTCACGCCCGTGCTGCGCGACAGCTTCTACAACGCCATCGGCTGAACGCGGCGCGTCGGCCAGGCGCACTACGCCTTCGGCGAAACGCATTACGCGTCGATTTGCCAGCCGCATCTATTCCTGCACGATCCGCACCAGCCCCGGCAGCCCCGCCCGCATTTCCCCCAGCGCCTCCTCCGGCGATGAGCACCCTTGGATCGCAATTTCCACGCTCTGCTGGCCGAGGTTGCGCTGGCCCGTGAGCGCCCGCTGCATCCGGCTCCAAGCCGACCAATCCTGCCGCAGCGCCGTGTCGAGCTGGTCGCGGTTTTCCTCCTCCCACAAACTGTAAAACACATACAGCGGCTGCCCGCCGTAATCGAAAAGCCACACGTGGAACGCCAGTTCCCCGCCGTCTGCCGCGATTTTCACCGGCGGCAGCTCCATCACCGGTATCGCCCCGCTCGCCTCCAGGCACACGTCGGGTTGATGAATGCGCGCCGATTGCGATGCCGTCCTCCCCGGCGCCCAACGCAGCGAGGTGAACACCCAGCGCCGGCCGCCCCCGCCGATCCACGTCGCGCCCGCCGCCTCGCTGCACAACGTCACATCGCGCGCCCGGTCGGAAATCGCCGCCTCCTGGAATTGCTCCTGTCCGCGCGGCCAGCGGATTTCGAGATGCTCCACGCCCGCGGTTTTCCCCTCTTGCGAGCGGAACCAGAATTCATTTCCCGCCACGACCAGCGCGAACCACACCGCCAGCCCCGCACCCGCCCACGTGGGAAAGCTCCCGGCGAACGCCGCATGCCGCTCCTGCGGCACCCGCGCTTTCCCCAATCCCCGCGCCACACCGAGCAGGCACAAAAACGACGCCGCCAGAATTCCCCATCCCGCCGGGTCGTGCCAACGCTCGATGGCCGCCGCGCCCGAGGCATTCGCCACGAACGCCAGGAACGTATTCCGCGCCAAATTGAAAAACACCGCCAGCCCCGCTCCGCACGCCACCAGCAACACCCGCGCCCCGGCCTTCATCCGCCGCAATTCCCCGAGAAAGAGCGCCGCCATGACCATCGACTGGATCGACCGCACCCCGCTGCACGCCTCGGAAATCCCGATCGTCGCCTTCCCGAGCGACACCAGGTTTCCCCTCTGCTCCGCGGCGATCCCCCACCATTGCAGGATCTCGGCCGTCCCCGCCGCCACGAAACGCATCAGCGATTGGATCACCGCATTTTCCATCCGCTGCGGCCACGGCGTCGCGCAAAAAATGAACAGCACCGGGAACGCCACGTGCCGCGCCAGCCGCCAGCCCCCCGCGCGCGCGATCACCGCGAGCGTGAGCCCCGTCACCAGCGCCGCAAGGGCAAACCCCACCGCGCTCCAGTCCGGCGTCGCCGTCCGCACCAGCCATGCCGGCGCGAGCAGCAGCGCGCATCCCGCCGCCAGCAGGCCCGCCCCGCGATGCCCCGCGGAAACGCCTTCCGGCGCGGAGACCCAACGCTTGTAAAACAAATACGCCGCCAGCGGCGGCACCAGCCACCCGTACTGGTATTGCGGCGAGAGCGCCCAGAACATGCCCAGGTGCCTCAGCAGCATCGCCCACGGCAGCGCCAGCGCGCAGGCGATCAACAATCGATTGGAAAATCTGGACACCACGCGAAGCGTAACAAATACCCCCGCCCGAGTCGCGATTATTCCTTCCGATCCGCCGTGCGGGTGATCACCGCAACGAACGCCACTGCCAGCATGACGAACACGACGTTCGTCCCCATCATCGCGAGCAAACAATCACTGCTCGGCGCGCTCGATGTCGGCGGCGATGGAAACACGCGCCCCCAAAACGGTTGCCACCGCGCCCACCAAGTCCGGCCCCAAGTGAAAATACCACCCGCATCCTTTAATAGTAACCGAAGGCGCGCCGGATTTCAAAGCTTCCGCCGCTCCTCCGCTTTTTATCTGAAGGCAGGTTTTTAACATTTGCAAGAATTACCCATATTGATTATAAACATGCCGCGCCGCCCCAGCGTGTTGGATGAAGTTTAATAAAATTTTCGCCACTTTTTTGATGGCAGGGTCGTTTTGCATACCCGCCACGCTCCTGCACGCCCAGAACCTGATCACCAATCCCGGTTTTGAAACCGCCCCCGCCGCTGGTGGCGACCACTTGCAAGGCTCCGGGGCCGGCTCGGCCTATTACGGAAACAGCTTCGCCAGCGGCTCGACCCAAACCATCCAAAGTTGGACTTTCGGCTACGATGGCACCGTGGCCACGAGCGGCGGATCCGCTGCGCAAGTCGAGTGGTTCAAGAGCGGCACAGCCGCCGCCACATCTTACGTCTGGGACGCCACCCCACCCCATGGCGGCACCTACGCCGTTGAGTTGAACACCGATGCCCCCAAGGGACGCATGTATGCGCAGCCGACGCTCACCTCCGCACTCACGATCGGCACCACCTACAAACTCTCATTCTGGGTCGCTCCCGAAAACGCGTGGCCCACCGGCAGCGGCGTGACGCAGATTACCGGCCAGGTCACCGTCAACGGCGGCGCCATCCTTACCTTCACCCTCGCCGCGCCTGCGAGTACAACCACTTCCACATGGACCCAGGAAAGTGTGAACTTCGTCGCCACGGGCACCGCCCCCGTCATCCGAATATGGGACGGCACGTACTTGGGCAGCGGCACCAGCACGAACTACTCTTCGTCGGTCGGCGGCGCGAACGACATCAACCTCGACGACGTCAGCCTCACGGCGGCAGTCACCCCGGAGCCCGCCACGCTCGCCGGCGCATTCCTTTTGTTCGGCCTTGCCGGCTGGACGGAGCGGAGACGCCTCCGCGGACTCGCCTGGCGGCTCGTGCGCCTAAAAGCCGCGTAGCATCCGTCGGGGGAATTGTGTTACAATGGTTAAATCGGCGTCGCCGTGATACCAAGTCCAGGAGAATCGAAATTTCCGCTTCGACCGGATGCGACAGTTTTGGGATGATCTTCGAGAATTGTTTTAACGCCAGCAGGGTTTGCACCGGCTAATTGCAGCCCTCGCCCCTCTGCCTCTCCAAGAGTCGAGTTCCGGCGCCCCTCACGGGGCTGAAGCACCCGCCTGCACCCGCGCCTGGCGGATCATCCCGATCTCCTCCGGAAATCCCGCCCATTTCTCCGCCCCGTCGAGATACTCCAGCGCCCGCTTGTCGCCGGTGGCCGCGAGCAGGTAGCCGTAGCACACGCCCGCGGGCGTGCCCTGCAATTGTTTTACATCCAGCTTCCCGAACAGCTGCAGCCCCTCCGCCGCTTTCCCCGCCTTCAGCAACCCGAAGGCGCGCGTCGAGACGTACAACGCCGTGCCCGGGTGCGCCAGGCACAGGTCCTCGCTCATCTTTTCCGCCCGCCCGGTCTCGACCCCGAGCAGGAACGAGAGGAAGGCAAAATTATTCTGCAGTTCAGGGTTGTCGGGTTGCAGTTGCAACTGCCGCGACAACACCCGCTGCGCGTCGCGCGCGTCGCGCGCCCGCAGGTAATACTGGAAAAGATTGTCCAGCATGTCCGGCGCGGACGACGGCACCGCGTCAGCCGTCGCCCAGAGCGTCTGCGCGTACTCATCCATCCATCCCCACGTAAACGCCATGCGGGCGAGGATCGCCAGCATCGCGTCGTTCCTCCCGGCCGCCTTCAGGATCGCGCCCCATTGCGCCGCGCCGTCTTTGTCCCGCGCGTTCTCCTGCGGATGCTCCGCGCGGCGGATGCGCTCCTGCACGGCCATCCGCAGCGGTGTTACATTGTTCCACACCGGGTCCTTGAGCAGCGCGTCGAGCGCATCCGTTTTTTTCAAGTTGAACAGCGCCTCCGCCGCGAGCAGCGCGCTCTGGAAATTCTCCCGCAGCGGCGCGGCCAGCGAATCGCGGAACGCGACGAATTCCTCGTAAAGCCCCGCCGTCACCATCCAGCTTTGCGCCGTCATCGCCGTATACGGCTCGTCCTTCGCCTGCGCGCAATAATCCGCGAGCGCCTTCTTGAATTTCCCCGGGCGCCACCGCCGCAGCGCGTCGAGGTAATTCGTGTAAAACGCGTTGTCCGGCGTCACGAGCGCCTCGAAGCGCGAGCAGAGCGCGTCGAATTTTTCCGGCTCCGCCGGGCCCTGCGCCGCGTTCACCATCAGCGATGCCAGCGCCGCGAGCGGCGGCTGGTCGCCGAGCGCGATCTCCGTCAACTTCGCGCGCGCCTCGTCGCGTATTTTTTCGTCCGTCGAGGAAAGCCGCACCATGCAAAGGTTCGTCTCGTGGATTTTGTTGCCCGGGTCCTGGCCGAGCGCGCCGCTCCACACCGCGTCGGCGTCCGCAAGGTCGTGCGAAATGTAAGCCATCCATCCCAGCAGGTCGAAATAACGGGGCAGCGCCCGCATCTCCGCGCTTGGGTGCGCCAGCAGCCCGCGCGCGATGATCACCTTGCGCATCCGCAGCGCCGTTTCAGCCGCGTCGAGCCGCGCCTTCGCATCGGCCGGCTCCAGCTGCGTGATCCGCAGCCGCACCGCCAGCACCCCCCGGCCGCCGGTCGCATCCAGGAAATTCGCATACGAGCGCAACGCCCCGGGGTCGCTCGCATCGCGCTTGATCGCGAGGCGGTAAAACCGGTCCGCCTGCTCGATATGCCCGGCAGCCGCCTCCCGTTCCGCCGCTCGCAACAGCCTCCCGGCCATCAAATGCCGGTAAGCCGGCGTGAACAGGAATCCCGTCCCGCCCGCGGCCAGCAAAAGAATGGCGATCACAACAAATTTTTTCATCTCGCAAAAAAATCGCCTTGAATCTCCCATTCGCTCCCGCCTCCGCACGCTCCAAGGTCGCTCGCCCGAGGTTGTACCTTGGAAGGCCTGGGATTGCGAAGTTTTTACTTCACGAACGCAATTTCTCGTTCACGCGTG
>DASZPK010000030.1:0-3489 GCA_035550335.1 Chthoniobacteraceae bacterium
ATTGAAAAATTTTATCCCATTGTCCAAGTAGGGATTATGAGAGGCAGAAAGGACGATGCCCGCGTCCGCCCGCAGCGAGCGCGTGATGTAGGCCACGCCGGGTGTCGGCAGCGGCCCGATGAGCAGCACATCCACGCCGAGCGACATGATGCCCGATGCCAGCGCGTTTTCCAGCATGTAACCGGAAAGGCGCGTGTCCTTGCCGATCACGATTTTCGCGCGATGGCCGGGCTGGTTTCCGCTGCCAAGCTGCGTGATCACGTGCGCCGCGGCGCGCCCGAGTTTCAGCGCGGTCTCGGCGGTCACGGGCTCGATGTTCGCCACGCCGCGCACGCCGTCGGTGCCGAATATTTTGCGCGATTCCTGCGCGGGTTCGGCGTTCTTGGGACGTTGCTCGAGCGATTTAATGGTTTTGTTTGGCATGGGGACTTTTGGCCGGTGAAGGTGATTCGCCCGGCGATGGCGCGGGCGTCGGGTAGGTAAACTCAATCTGCGGCGTCGGGACGGGAGTGCTTGCGGGCACAACTTGCAGCTCGCTAGTGGGCAACGGAGTCGCGCTTTCCAACTTTGTCCTGATGAGGTACCAAAGCGTGCCTGCCAGGACCAGCGTCCCGATCTTCACCGCCCAGTTGTTCAGAATCAGTTTTTTCATTTTTCTCGAGCTGCAGCAACTCGCCCAACCGCCGCTTGAAGCTTTCGGGGTCAAAGTTACGTTCAAGCCGGCCCCGATGGCAAAGCGAAACGATGCCCGTCTCTTCGCTCACCACCACGGCGATGGCGTCGCTCTCCTCGCTGATCCCCAGCCCCGCGCGGTGGCGCAGGCCGAGGCTGCGGTCGAGGTCCTCGCGCTGGCTCACCGGGAAAATGCAGGCGGCGGCTACGATGCGGTCGTTGCGGATGATGAGCCCCCCGTCGTGCAGCGGCGTTTTGGGCTGGAAAATCGTGAGGACGAGTTCCGGCGAGAGCTGGCAATCGATGTTCACGCCGCTGTCGGAAAAAGCGCGGATGTCGGTTTCCCGCTCGACCGCGATCAGCGCCCCGAATTGGCGGTTGGAAAGCTCGAAAACGGCTTCGGTGAGCACTTCGAGCGCCTCGCGGCTTTGATGGGCGGTGGCAAAAACGTAGTGGCTGCCGAGCGCGGCGAGGGCGCGGCGCAGCTCGGGCTGGAAGATGACGACGAGCGCGATGGCGAGAAACGCGGTGAGCGTGCTGATGATCCAGTTGATCACCTCAAGGTGGAGCATCTGCGCCACGAGCGTGAGCGTGAGGTACACGAGGATGAAGCCGGTGAGGACTTTCGCGCCGCGGGTGCCGCGGAAGTAGAGATAGGCGTAGTAGAGGAAAACCCAGAGGATGCCGATCTCGATCACGTTGCGCCAATGGCGGGAAATGAGTCCGCCGAGGTATTCCATCACGCCACCTCCTTTTGGGCCGGTTGCAGCAGGATGGCTTCGGTCATGCGCAGGGCTTGCGCGTTCGGGCGGACGTCGTGCACGCGGAAAATGTTCGCGCCTTTTTCGCGGGCGAGGCTGGTGAGGGCGACGGTCGGCCAAAAGCGGTCGTCCGGCGATTCGGAACCGATGATTTTGCCGATGAAGGATTTTCTTGAAACACCCACGACCAATGGACGGTCGCCAGCGCGCAATGATTCAATGCTTTTCAACAAAAGCAAATTGTGCGCGACCGTCTTTCCAAAACCGATCCCGGGGTCGAAGGCGATGTTCATGGGGTGGATGCCGCAGGATACGGCACGCGTAAAACTTTGTCGAAAAAAATCGGCCACCTCCCGCACGACATTTTCATAACGCGGATGCTGCTGCATCGTGCGCGGCGTGCCTTGCATGTGCATGATGACGACACCCGCGCCCGCGTCGCGCACGACCTGCGCCATGGCGGGGTCGCCGCGCAGGCCGGTGATGTCGTTCACGATGGCCGCGCCGCGCTCGATGGCCGCGCGCGCGACGGCGGCCTTGCTGGTGTCGATCGAGATGATGCAGCGCGGATTTTTTTCGGCGAGGGCGGTGATGACGGGAAGGACGCGGCGCAGTTCCTCGCGCTCATCCACGGGCCCGGCGCCGGGGCGTGTGGATTCGCCGCCGATGTCGATGAGGTCGGCGCCTTCGTCGAGCATCTCGAGTGCGTGCGCGATTGCGGCGTCATGCGCGGCGAATTTGCCGCCGTCGTAAAACGAATCGGTGGTCACGTTGAGGACGCCCATGATGAGGGCGCGCGTCGCGAGATCGAATTGGCCGTGTTTGTGGCGCCAGATCATTTTTTAAACACGCTGGTTCGGGAGGCTGGAGCGTCCGGGACAAATTGCGTTCCCAAGCTGGAGCTTGGGAACGAGAAACGCTCGAATGACAAATCGGGAATTCGCGGCAGTGGATTTTTTCTTTTTCATTTGCGTGCAACAAAGTCGTGCTATCGTTTTGGACGCATCCGCGGCGTCGTTCACGACGTATTCTCAACAATCACAAAAAAACGAAAGGCCAAGCCATGCAAGCCACAACCTCTCAAACAGCAAGAAATTCCACACGAACCTTCCCGCCGTTCAGCCTGTCGCGCCTGCTGCGCACGGTGTTCGAGCCGAAAGGGGGCGAACGCACCTGCATCCTCATCGACCTCGACGACCCGCGCGAAGTGGCGGGGTTTGCGTTTTTGAAAAACCCCGATCTCTCGATCCAGCGCCATGCGTACGAGGTGTTTTACGAGGGGCTGCGCAATGGCGTGGCGGCGGAGTTGAATTTCAAGGGGGGCGAAATGTTCGCCTACAAGGTCACGGGCGGAAGCAATCTCGACATGCCGGACGAGGCGTTCGATGTGAACGGGAAGCAGGTCAGCCTCGAGAAGGATGTTTACCCGAATTACGACCTGATCCTTTGCATCTCGACGTATTCGGCCACGGCGCCGCTCACGGCGTTTGCAAAGAAATACGGGTTCCGCGGCGCGACGCTGCACGGGCTGAACCAGGTGATCCTGCGCTCGGGGCTCGCGGTCGATTACAACGAGGTGAGCCGGCTCGCGGAGAAGCTGCGCCTCGGGATGACGCGCGCGGACTCGGTGGAGATCGATTTCGGGGTGTATAACAATCGTTATACGCTCACGCTCGACCTCGGCGGGCAGGAGGCGCAGAAGAGCCACGGGTTGTGTCGCGGCCCGGAGCCGGACGTGGCGAACCTGCCGGCGGGCGAGATTTATTTCGTGCCGGAAGGCGCGGAGGGGCAGTTCCCGATGAAGTACGAGGACGGGACGATCGGGCTGATGGAGGTGCACGGGGGGCGCATTCAAAAAGCGTCGCTGCTGAGCGGCAGCCAGGCGACGATTGACGAGCACAATGAGAAGCTGCAAAGCGACCCGGTGACGGGCGAACTCGGCGAGCTCGGGTTCGGCACGCAGGAATTGCCCACGAGCGGGCGCGACATCCAGGACGAGAAAGTGCTCGGCACGATCCACGTGGCCACGGGCCGCAGCGACCATCTCGGCGGGAAA
>DASZPK010000031.1:0-2405 GCA_035550335.1 Chthoniobacteraceae bacterium
AAGGAGGAACTGCGCAAGGAAGGCCAGGCGTTCAACGCCGAAATGGAAGTCGGCGCCATGATCGAAATTCCCAGCGCCGCCGTCATCGCCGATGTCCTCGCGCGTGAGGTCGATTTTTTCAGCATCGGCACCAACGACCTCATCCAATACACCATTGCCGTGGACCGCGTAAACGAGCGCATCTCCTACCTCTACGAGCCTACCCATCCCGCCATCATCCGCCTCATCAAAATGACCGTCGATGCCGCCCACGCCCACGACCTCTGGGTCGGCGTTTGCGGTGAAATGGCGGGCGACATTTTGCTCACCCCGCTCCTCATCGGCTTGGGCGTGGACGAACTGAGCACCGGCTCCGCGCTTGTGCCGCGCGTGAAGCGCGCCGTCCAGTCCCTCGATGTCGGCATTTGCCTCAAGCTCGTCGAGGACATCCAGAACCTCGAATCCGCTCCCGAAATCCTCGCCAAGTGCGAGGAGATCGCCAAAGCCCATTACAAGGAACTCCTCGGGTGAGCGCGCGCAAAATCCTCGTAGCCCCCTCGATCCTCGCCAGCGATTTCGGCGACCTGCGCGGCGAATCCGCGCGCGTCACGCAAGCGGGCGCCGATTGGCTCCATCTCGATGTGATGGACGGCCATTTCGTGGACAACATCTCCTTCGGCCCCGCCGTCGTCTCCACCGTCCACAAATCCTCCCCGCTGCCGATCGACGTCCACCTGATGATCGAGCGCCCCGACCACTACTTCCCGCGCTTTACCGGCAGCGCGCACAATATCACCGTCCACGTCGAGGCGCAGCACGATGTTGCAAAAACCCTGCGCGACATCCGCGCCGCCGGCTGCACCTGCGGCCTCGCGCTGCGCCCCAAAACATTGTTTGGCGCCGTGATACCGCACCTCGCCGACATCGATTTGCTTCTCATCATGACCGTCGAGCCCGGCTTCGGCGGCCAGGCCTTCATGCCCGGGATGATGGAAAAAGTGCGCGCCGCCGTCGAGTGCCGCGCAAAGCACAATCTCAACTACCACATCGAAGTGGACGGCGGCATCAACGCCGAAACCGCAGCCCTGAGCATCCAGAACGGCGCAAACGTCCTGGTCGCCGGCACCTCCGTCTTTGGCGCGCCCGACATTGCGGCGGCGATCAAGTCGTTGCGCGCGGGGTAATACCTTACTGCGAGCCCACTTCCGGCAGATCGCCAAAGCCGAAAAAAGCCAGCGCTTCGCCCGCAAGAAACAGGGACCCGGTGATAAGGATTTTGTTTTCGCCGGCTTTTGCCATTTGAAGTGCCTGCGCAAAATCCGGCGCGATTTCACATGGAATTTTGGAATCGAGCGTGCGGAGGATTTGCATTACGTCCGCGGGGTCTGAAGTGCGATGGCTGCGCACAGCCACTGCGACGAAACTCGCGGCGATTGGCAATAGCGCGCGGCAGATGGCGGCCATGTCCTTGTCTTTCAGGATGCCGAGGATGATGGCCGGGCGCTCGTCGCCATAAACTTCGCGCCAGGTGAGTGCGAGGCGTTTCGCGGCGGCTTCGTTGTGCGCACCGTCGATGATGCAATTTCCGCCGATGAGTTGGAAACGGCCGGGCCACGAAATATTTTGCAAGCCTTCCTGGACCGCTTCGTCCGAAACTTCGATCCCAGCCGCTCGCAGCGCCGCAATGGCGAGGGCAGCGTTGAGTTTTTGATGGCTGCCGGCGAGGCTCACGGGGATGCTTTCCAGCGGCCCGGCCACGAATTGCACCGCGGTGTTTTTTTCGGCGGCGGCCTGGAGCAGCATTTCGGCGACCCCGGGATGCTGCGGCACGGAAACCACCGGCACACCGGCCTTGATGATGCCGGCTTTCTCCGAGGCGATTTGCGTGAGCGTGTGGCCGAGCCATTCCTGGTGGTCGAGGTCGATGGCGGTGATGACCGAGACGCGCGGTGTAACAATGTTTGTCGAGTCGAGCCGCCCGCCGAGCCCGGTTTCGAGCACGACGACATCCGCTTCCTTGCGCTGGAACCATTCCAGCGCAAGCGCGGTGGTGATTTCAAAAAAGGTCGGGTGCGTTTCCCACCCGGCGATGATTTCGCGGATCCGACCGAGGCCTGCGGCGACCTCGTCCTCGCCGATCATCGCCCCATCCAGCTTGATGCGCTCGCGGAAGCTTACGAGGTGAGGGGAGGTATAAAGGCCGGTGCGGATGCCCTGCGCGCGGCAAATGGCATCGAGCATGGCGCACACGGAGCCTTTGCCATTTGTGCCCGCGACGTGCAGGAAGCGCTGGCTGCGCCCGTCAAAACCGAGCGCGGCGGCGAGCCGGTGGATTTGCTCGAGGCCCAGCTTGATGCCGCGATGCTGCGTGTCGTAAAGCCAGGCGATCGCCTGCGGGTAGTTCACTTCGTTTTCGTGAGGTGGGC
>DASZPK010000032.1:0-12253 GCA_035550335.1 Chthoniobacteraceae bacterium
CCATCATCGTCGAGCCCGCGCCCGCGGCGACCCCGGTCCCTTCCGCTACCCCATCGCAAGTGCTCAATTTTGAAACACGGAACATCGGCACCACATTTGAAGTCGAGCCGGTGATCTCCGCGGATGGCCAGTACATCGACATCAACCTCTCGCCGGAGCAGGTGCAACTGCTCGGCTTTGAAACCCCGCCCGACGCGGGCAAGACCGAAAGCACGCTCACGCAGGAGCCCACGAAGGACAACGCCGGCCGCCCTGTTTTTTACACGATGAAAGTCACCACCAGCATCACGCTCCATACCGGCCAGCACATGCTCATCGCCGTGCACAAGGCGGCACAGCCGGAGGGTTACATCGAGATATTCATCATCGGAGCGGAAATCGTCACGGTCGATAAATAACGGGGCGCGCGTTATGAAAAAAAGCGCCCTCATTCGTTATCCCGCCGCCGTGTGCATGGCCGCCGCATTGCTCCTTGCGGCGCCCGCATCGGCGCAACAACCCGGCGGGGTGTCGGCGGTACCCGGCGGGTTAACGGAAGAAGCACCCCAAGGGCTGATACGTGTCACCGTCCTGATGGTCTCCATGCCCGAGGAGAAATTTCTCGATATGCGCCCCGATCTGCTCGACAGCAAAAAAATCGAGAAAACGATCCCCGGTTTGCTCGATGCCGTGAAGCGCAAGGAAATCAAGCTCGAGGGGTTTCCGATGGTCGTCACCAAATCCGGCCAGCGCGCGGTGGTGGAGACCGAGCGCGAAGTTTATGAGGAATATCCGCCCCCGCCCCCGAATTACCTCGAAATGATGCGGAACGGTTTATTGCCCGCTCCCGCCACTCCCACGACGCTTGAAAAGCTGAATCCCGGCCAGATCCTGGAAGTGGAGCCGGTCATTTGGCCGGATGGCGTGCATATCGACCTCAACCTCGCGCCCCAGCACTATGAATTGCTGGGTTTTCGCACGTTCACCCTTCCCCAAAACAAAGACGTCGCCGGCGCGAAAGGCCAGCAGGTGCACCAGCCCATCTACCATAACATGAAAACCGTCACCTCCATTTGCCTGCTGAGCTGCCACCACGCGCTTCTCGGCGTATTCAAAAAGCCACAGGGGGGCGTGGAAATCTTCATTATAGGCGCGGAGGTCCTCGATGTCGGCGGCGGTCACCCGTAAAAGCATCACAATGAAAACAAAATCCTTCACCCTCCCGCTTGCCGCTTTGTTTCTGGCCGCAATCGCCTGCGCGCACGCGGCGGACGAAAAACCCGCACCTGCCGCAACGCCTTCCCCGGAAGATATGGCCCCGAGCCAGGTGCGCATCACCGTGCTGATGCTCACCATGCCCGAGGAAAAGTTCCTCGGCCTCCTGCCCGACCTGAACGACAAGGTGAAAATCGAAAAAGTCATCCCCGATTTGCTCGACTCCGCGAAGCGCAAGGAAATCACCCTCGAGGGGTTCCCGATGGTCGTCACCAAATCCGGCCAGCGTGCGGTGATGGAGACCGGGCGGGAGATAAACGACGACGAACCGCCGCGCATACCGAAGATTTATTCGTTTCCCAACGGGGGTTACACCCCGGTCACGCCTGCCACCCCAACCTATTTTGAGACGCGCCAGGTCGGCATCACCCTCGAGGTGGAACCGGTCATCGGGCCGGATGGCAAGCTCATCGACCTCAATCTTGCGCCCCAGCACGTGGAAGGACCTGTTTATAAAACGGTCCCGGTTCCGAAAGACAAGGACATCGCCGGGGCGGACGGGAAGGATGTCCACCTGCAGGATTTCTTCACCCTGAAAACCACCACCTCGCTCGCATTGATGAGCGGCCAGCATGTGCTGCTCGGTGTTTTCAAAAAAGAAAAGCCGGCGGGATCGGTTGAGATTTTCATCCTCGGCGCGGAGATCATCTCCGCAGCGAAATAGCGCTGCATCAAAGCGATCCCATAACGCCAAGTGCCGCGCGGCGCGTAGAAAATGTGTAGCAACTGTATTATTTAGCTGTTGGTAAAGGAGGGAGGAGCCAGAAGGATCTGAGGAGAGCGTTAAGGAGGCAAAGGAGTTTTCTGGCGGTGGCGATGAGGGCGAGTTTGGAAGGTTTGCCAGCGGTCTTGAGACGGCGATAGAAGGCTGCGAGACTGGAGTCTGAGCGGACGACGCTAAGGGTGGCCATGTAAAGGGCTCTGCGCACGTTACGCCTGCCGCCATGCACGGAGTGTTTGCCGCGCCGGTCAGCCACGAATCCGGCGGCAGCCGCCCGCAGCCACGCAAGCGGCCACGAGCAGGGAAACGAAAAATGATTTCGGAAAACGCATGGTGTTCCGTGCTACTGCCCGCTTCCGCCGCCGGCGGCGGCCGGTTTGTAGTCACGTAATTTCGTCACCATGTCGCCGATGTCGCCGAATTGCGCGAACTCCAGCGCCTTCGCCGGCTGGTAATTGATCGCCTCCATGTGCTGCTTCGCCTCGTCCATTTTTCCCGCGCGGTAAAACATGAACGCGGCCGCGGTGTGCAGGTAGCGCGCGCGGATGGGGCTGTCCTTCTGCGCGAGGTAGGCGGCGAGGATGTCCTGGATGTTTTTGTAAACCTCCGGGTCGAAGAGAAGCTGGCCGCCGTCGTCCTCGGTGGCGGCGATATCGGTGACGGCGGAGATGTAGGTGAACGGCACGATCGTGTCGTAGCGGCCGGTCTTCAGGCATTCCTCGCCGAAACGCAGTGTTTCCGCTTTGGTGCCGAGCCATTTCGGTTCGAGGCCCCAGAGCATTTGGTTGTAGGCGGTCGGGTTGTCCATTTGAGCGGCCACGGCGCGGTCGAACCACTTGCGCATCGTGTCGTTTTCCTCGTTCTCGGCGGTGGCGACCACGATCATCTCCGCGGCGGCCTCGGGGCTTTTCGGGTTGAGCGTCCACGATTTGATGAGATGCTCGCGCGCGCGTGCGATGCCGGCGTTGAACCCCCGCCAGCCCTCCGCGGTCACCTCATTGGCCCAGCCGGTGCCGCGGGACTTCCACGCCTCGTCGACTGCGCGCCAGCCTTCGAAATATTCCGAGACCCACGGCTTGACCTTGGGCTCCGCCTCGAGCACCGAGCAGACGTCGGCTGTACAACGTTTAAATAGATTCAGCGGCCCGTATTGCGTGAACTGCCACACGAGCACCGGCATCTCCTCCTCCTTGAACGCTCCCTCCGCCAGCGCGTCGCGCAATAGGTCGAGCGATTCCTTGTCGCGTGCGTCCTGCTCGGCGGCGGGCGCCTTGTCCTCGGCGAGTTTTTTGCCGAGGTTCGACGAGACCATGAACTGGAGATACTTCGGCGCGTTGGCCTGCTTCAGAGCGGCGAGCGATTTCGTGTAGAGGGTCCGCTGGTGCGCCGGATCGATCTGCACCAGGCCCGAGAGGAACTGGAAAATCGGGTCGTCCGTGCCGGGCTCGCCCGCGGCTTCCAACTCGTTGGCCTCTTTTTCGAGGTCGCCGCGCACGGGACCGGCGGTGGGGAAGCAGAAGAAATCGACGATTTTTTGCATCAACGCCGCGACCTTGGGGTTGGGGTTCGCGGTCTTTTTGTAGGCGTCCACGGTGAGGTGCGTGAACCATGCGTCATTGTCCTGTCGCGCTTTCTGCGAGGTGGGCGCGGCGGCGTCGATGGGGATCGGGTCGCCCTTGCCGTGGTCGGGATTTTGCACGGCGGGATTGGCCGCGGCGTCGTCGGGTTTTTCGAGCATGGAATGCCCGCCGGTGATCGCGAGTGCGTTGCCGCAGGCGAAGAGGAAGCCGGCGACGGCCGGCGCCAAAAGGATGCGTTTCATGTTTGTCCTCCGGGAGAGATGGTTCTTGCCGCACGCCCATTGCGCCGGCACGGATGTGTGACAGTTTTTATAGAACGCGTGCCGATGGCCCTCCAGCAAATTCGTGCGGCGGGGTTACTTGTCGTGCGCCTCAGTCAATCCCTCGATGCGCGTGCGCGCGTCGTCGAGGGTGGGGTCGAGTTCCAGCGCTTTTTGGTAATACGTGATCGCCTGGGGTTTGTCGCCTGCCTCGACAAACAGGTCGCCGATCTGGAGGCAGACCATCGCGTTCGACTGCTTTTCCCGCGGCTGCAATTGCATCACTTTTTGGAACTGCGCGATCGCGTCGAGCGGACGGTTTGCCCACGCGAGCGCGCATCCGTAGCTGTAAACGACCGGCACGCTTTTCGGCGAAAGCGCCGCGGCTTTCTCGTTTTCCTGGAACGCCAGGTCCGCGTTGGCTCCCAATTGCCGGAGCGTGTTGCCGTAATTGTTGTGGGTCTCGCCGAGCCACGGGCGCAATTCCACGCCGCGCTGGAAATGCTCGAGCGCGCCGATGAGATCGCGGCGCTCCGAGAGCACTCCGCCGAGGTGTTCGTGTGCCTGCCAGGCATCGGGATTTTTCGCGAGCGTGTCGTTCCAGAGCGCCTCCGGGTCCCGGAACACCACGCTCCGCGCCGTGGTGAGGCAGCAGAGCAGGGCGACCGCGCACCCCGCGACGACGTTGACCGCTTTGCGCGACGAGGGCGCCTGCAACCAGTCGGGCAGGCAGGCCAGCCCCGCCGCCACGAGGGCAATTAGCCCCGCCATCGGCACATATTCAAAATGGTCGGCAACGAGGGTGATCCGCATGTAGGCCATCTTCAGGATGCCGAGCGCGGGAGCGATCATGATGACGAAAAAGCCGAGCCCGAGAATGACGTGGCGGCCCCAACCCGCGCGCTCCTGCCACGCCCACGCAAAGACCACCGCGAACGGGACGATGCCCAGCGCCTGCGCGCCGAGGGGCACGGTGTTGTGCCATTCCGGGTAGTTAAACATCAGATCAACCGGGAGCGCCGCCTTCCACGCGTAAAAGACCAGCGCGAAACACGCGCTCGCAAGCCGGTGGGGCAGCGCGGCGACCGGCACCGTCTCATCCGCGATGGCGCGCGTGTATTGAAACCAGATCGTCACCACCCCGAGCGCCAGCGAAAGCAGGAAAAACGGCGCGGTTTCGAGCAGGTCGCGTTTTGTGACGCGGTCCCGCTTCCACCAAATCCAGAGCAGCAGGAAACACGGGAGCATCGCCACCGCCGATTTCGCGAGCAGCGTCTCCGCGAACAATGCGAGCGCGAGCACGTAGTCGTTCCAGCGGCGTCCCGCAGGGCGGGACTGGAACCGCAACCACGCCAGCAGCGTGAGCATCAGCAGCGGCATCGAGAGCACATTGCGCCGTTCGGCGATCCACGCCACCGATTCCACGCAGACGGGATGCACCGCCCAGACCAAGCCCGCCAGCCACGCGCCCCGCACTCCCATTTGCGCGAGCACGGCCCAGAGCAGCAGCGCCCCCGCCGCGTGCAGGAGGATGTTCGTGGTGTGATAACCCGCGGGCGAGCCTTCGCCCCACAGCCGCCACTCGATCCAGAGCGTCGTCGTCGAGAGCGGCGCGTAATCGTTGATCCATTGCTTCGATTCCTCCGTCGTCGGGAACCAGATCGTCGCCAGCCCCTTCCACGATTCCGCGTCGAAAAATCCCGTTCCCTGGCGCACCACCTTGTTTTGTGTGAGCAGCAGGTCGTCGTCGTAAATATAACCGCCCGACATCGCCGGGATGTAAACCGCGATGGCGAGAAACAGGATCAGGAGCCCCTTGCAAAACAATTGTTCAATATCCTGCGCGGGGAGGGCGGAGGGCGGGGCTGGCTGGGGGGTGGAATCCATCACGCCAAAGATAATTCCCCCGCGCGAAAAGGGAAGCCCGGCGACAGAGCATCATTTTAACAAATCGCCGTCCGGAGCAGCTGTAGCGTGCGGTGTCTCACCGCAGGAACGGCGCGTCGCTCGAAGAATTCCCGCAGCGGCGTCCAACGTCCCGCCCAGGCGGGACTGGGACAGCGGACTCTACAAGTTTTTCCGACTATACGTATTCCCTACCGGAACCGCGCCGGCTGCCCTGTCGACTCCAGCACGGATTGCCACAGGTCGCCCTTGGGGTCGACGCGTTTGCGCCCGGAGGTCGCGATATGCATAGGGAGATGCACGAAATGGCCGTGCCAGCGGCCGACCAGCATCGCGGTCTTGCCGGCCATCGCGGCGTGCACGGCATTTTGCGCGAGGCGCATGCAATAGCCGCTGTCCTGCGGCGACGCAGGGACGCCGCGGATGATATAGCTCGGGTCGATATACTTGAGGTTCACTTCCATTTTGTGCGCCTTGAAATATTGCTCGATGCGCAATTTCAAGAGGAGGCCGATATCCTTGAGCCGGACGTTCCCCGAGAGGTCGGTCTCGTTGCTCGCGCTCTCGATGAGGTCCTGGCCCGCTCCCTCGGCGACGACGATCACCGCGTGCTTGCGGGTCTCGACGCGATGCCGCACCACCTCGAGCAGCCCTTGTTCTCCCTCGAGCGCGAAAGGGACCTCGGGAATGAGCGCGAAATTCACCTCGTTCGTCGAGAGCACGGCCGAGCAGGTGATGAATCCCGAATGGCGGCCCATCAATTTCACGAGGCCGATGCCATTGTGTGAGCCGAGCGATTCGGTGTGCGCGGCCTGCACCGAACCGACCGCGGCGGCGAACGCGGTCTCGTAGCCGAAGCTTTTATCCATGAACATGATGTCGTTGTCGATGGTCTTCGGGATGCCGATCACGGAAAGCGGGCGCCCGCGCTTCTGCGCCTGCTGCGAGAGATCGAGCGCGCCGCGCAGCGTGCCGTCGCCGCCGATCACGAAAAGGATGTTGATGCCGAATTCCTCGAGCCGGTCGAGGATGCGCCCGATATCCTGCGGCCCGCGCGAGGTGCCGAGCACGGTGCCGCCGAACCGGTGGATGTTGTTCACGTATTCCGTCGTGAGCGGCACGACCTCATGCCCGTATTCGGGAATGAATCCCTCGTAACCGTACTTGAAGCCGAAAATTTTGCGGACGCCGTACCGGTAGTTGAGCTGCATCACGAGGCCGCGGATCACGTCGTTGAGCCCCGGGCAGAGGCCGCCGCAGGTCACGATGCCGCAGGCGGTCTTCTCGGGGTCGAAATAAATCTTCCGGCGCGGCCCGGCGAGCTCGAACGAGGGGAGCGGCTCGCCGCGCGTGAGCAGGTCCCTCACGCCGTCAACCGTGTCGTCGAGCAGCACGCGCTGGTCGTCATGCACGAAATTTCCGTCGCTCTCGTCGGCGTCGGCAAGGCGGTGGAGCGGGGACCAGATGGTGCCCGGCCCCAAGTTTACAATGTTTAAATCCTGCGCGCTGATCTTGTCCATGCTTCGGTGCTCCCGTGCCCCCGCGGGAAAATCACGCGCCGTGGTGTATCTGCCGGCTGGTGACCTCGTTCGCGCTGGGCCGCCCCTTTTCAAAGTCGGTTATATTCCCGATGGTGGTCTCCGCAATGTTTTTCATCGCGTCCCCGGTGAAAAAGGCCTGGTGGGAGGTGATGAGGACATTCGGGAAGGTGAGCAGCCGCTGGAAGACATCGTCCTGGATGATGGTCTCGCTGAGGTTTTCGTAAAACAGGTCGGCCTCCTGCTCGTAAACGTCGAGCCCGAGGTAGCCGAGGTGGCCGGATTTGAGCGCGTGTGTCACGGCCTGCGTGTCGATCAGCGCGCCGCGGCTGGTGTTGATGAGCATCGCGCCCGGGCGCATGAGGGCGAGCGTTTTTTTGTTGATGAGGTGATGCGATTCCGGCGTGAGCGGGCAATGGAGGCTGATGATGTGCGATTCCCGGAGCAGCCCGGGAAAATCGACATACGTCCCGATTTTTTTGAAACGCTTGTTAGGGAAGGGATCATACCCGAGCACGCGGCAACCCATGCCCGCGAGGATTTCGCCCAGGATGATCCCGATCTTCCCGGTGCCAACGATGCCGGCGGTCTTTCCCGCGATGTCGAAGCCGAGAAGGCCGTCGAGCGAGAAATTCCCCTCGCGCACGCGGTTGTAGGCGCGGTGGGTTTTGCGGTTGAGCGTCATGACGAGCGCGAGCGCGTGCTCGGCCACGGCGTGCGGCGAGTAGGCGGGCACGCGCAGGACCTTCAAGCCGAGTTTGTGCGCGGCCTTGAGATCCACGTGGTTGAAGCCCGCGGACCGCAGCGCGATGAGCTTCGTGCCGCCGCGCGCGAGGATCCCGAGCGTGCGGGCGTGGAGCTCGTCGTTGATGAATGCGCAGACGGCCCCGTGGCCGGCGGCGAGCGGTGCCGTGGGAAGCGCGAGGCGCGATTCGAGGAAAAAGAATTCGTGCCCGTGACCCGCATTCGCCGCCTCGAGCGAACGCCGGTCGTATGCCTTGGTGCTGAAGACCGCCACTTTCATCGGCGGGAGAGTAGCGGGGATGGGGTGGGGCGACAATCCCGATTGTGCGCGCGCATTCGGTCCTGATGCGCCGAGTGGAGATTGCTGAAATCCCGTTAGGGATGGCAGAGAATAGGCAGGTGATTCATCACCTGTGTCACGACACGAAAAAGCCGTAGTCCCGTCAGGGACGGAAGAGATCTTTCGTCCCTGACGGGACTACGCCCGTTTACTTACATTTAAACAGGCAGTGAACTGCCTGCCTATTGTCTGCCGTCCCTCGCGGGACTTCCGCAGCTTCGCTCATTGCCACACACCCGTTTCACCTCGTGACGAAACTCCATTTCGTCACGCACTTGTCCGCGCAACTCCATTGCGCCGGAGCGACGCGCCATTAGGGGCAATGGAGTTGCCCGGACAAGTGGGTTCCGCAATGGAGTTGTGGAACCAGTTGTAGCGCTTATTGTTATACAACCGTTTACTTCCACGACACCACGTCGCCCGAGCCGAAGAGCTTCGCGGGCGCCCCGGGCTCGTCGCTGAAGCCGACATTGGTCGCCGCCCCGCCGCCCAGCTTGCCGTTTTCGCCGTAGGACCAGACGATGACCTCGTCCTTCAACGGCCCGGCATCGGAATAAAAATTCGGGATGTCCTTCGCGGTGATGGGGGCCGCGTGGCCGATGTTGATCGCGATATGGTAGGGCGTACCCCACGGGTCGTACCAGACGCCGGTGGAAATCTGGAGACCGCCGCGCGGGTTTTTCTGGTTCTCCGACGGGGGCACTTGGAGGATGTCAAAATTGCGCGGGTTCAGGGCATTGCCGTAGTTTTGCCCGGTGCGGTTGCGGAGCACGTCGAGCAGCACGTTGTTGTCCCTCGAAAAGACGAGCACGCCGCTGGCATCGGGATCGACGGGGAGTTTGCCGTACGTTTTTTGGTAGGCCTTCACGGCGTCGATGATGAGCTTCTCATCGTGGAGCGCCGCGGCGCGAAGCGCGACATTGCGCGGTCCCTTGAGCGGCTGGGCGATCCCGACCGCCACCACCACGAACACGAGAATGCCGAGGGCGATCACGAAATAGGGGACAAAGCGTCGATGGGAGTATTCGAAGGTGGCGTCCATGGGAGGTTTTATCGTCGATAACCCGCGAAAAATCTACCACGAACCGACATCGCCCGAGCCTTGGTATTTGGCGGGAGCGCCGGGCTCGGCGGAGAAGCCTGGCTTGCTCGCGGGCCCGCCGCCGAGCTCGCCGTTCTTGCCGAGCGACCACGCGATGGCGTCGGCCTTGAGCGGGCCGACATCGGAGTAAAAACCGGGGATCGGATTGGCCGCGCCGTTCAATTCGCCCTTGCCGCTGGTATCGATCGCGATGCAATAGGGCGAGCCCCACGGGTCATACCAAACGCCGGTGGAATCCTGGATGCTGGCGACCGGATGTGCATCATCGCGCGGGAACGACGCGTTAAGAAATACCGTGCCGTGCGGATTCAGCGGATTGCCAGTTTTGGCACCCGTGCGGTTGCGCAGGACGTCGAAGAGCAGATTGTTTTGGCGCGAGAAAACGACCACGCCGGTGCCGCCATCGGGCACGGGATATTTTTGGTATTCCTTGTAGTAGGCATTGATGGCGGTGATGATCTCGAACTCATTGTTTCGCGCCATGGCTTTTCTCGCGCGGTCGCCAATGTGCGCGCCACCGCCACCCAAAAGACCTTCGTGGTAAGCGTAAGTAACTGCGCACGACAAGAAAATGAATATCAGGAAGAGGCATCCAAGGTTTCGGATGAATTTGCTGCCCGGCGTGTCCGGTGAAGGAGAACTCATGAAGCCAACCTACCACGAACCCACATCGCCCGAGCCAGCATAAACGCCGGGCGAGCCGGATTCCTTCTTGAATCCCGGTTTGGTCGCGGGGCCGCCTCCGAGCTCGCCGTTTTTGCCGAGGGACCAGACGATGACACTTGCCTTCAGCGGGCCCACATCGGTGTAAAATCCCGGGATGGTTGTTTTACTTCCGTTTAACTCGCCGCTCCCGGTCGTATCGATTGCGATGCGGTAGGGCGAACCCCACGGATCGAACCAGATGCCCGTCGAAAGCTGCACCCCGTTGCACGGATGGGCCTGGTCGCTGGCGACGGGGGCCTCGACGTAGGCGACGTTCCGCGGGTTCAAGGCATTGCCGCTTTTCGGCCCGGTGCAATCGCGCAGCACGTCGAAGAGCGTGTTGTTGTCGGAGGAGAAAACCACAACGCCGCCCGCCGGCGTGGCGACGGGATATTTGTGGTTGTCCTCATAATAGGCGTTCACAGCCGCGACAATCATTCTGGCTTGAGACCGCGCCTCGGTCTTGACCGCATTTTCGGACGGGGCGCCCCACTCGGCGGGGATCATCGCAAAAAGAAACACGACGAAAATTCCCACGCACACGAGCGCGGTGATCGCATTGCGGAATTGGTTCATGGCAAAAATCTGCGCGCCGACCTACCACGAACCCACATCGCCCGAGCCAGCAAAAACGCCGGGCGTTCCGGCCTCGCTCGAAAAGCGCGTCGAAGCCGCCGGGCCGCCGCCGGGCTGGCCGTTGCGGCCGTATGACCAGGCGATTGCACCGGCCTGCAACGGCCCCACATCGCTGTAAAAGCCCGGCAGCGGTTGGGGGGAATTGAGCAGCCCGTCGGAATTGCCATCCACGGCGATATTGTAAGGCGAGCCCCACGGATCGTACCAGACGCCGGTGGTGGAAAGGCCCGCAACCGGCATGTTTGGATTCGGCGCGGCGTTCACAGTCAAAAACACGACGCCGCGCGGATTGAGCGTGTTGCCGACGGCGGTTCCGGTGACATTGCGCAGCACATCGAAGAGCGCGTTGTTGTCGCTCGAATAAACCGCATCGCCCGGCTTGGCGACCGGATCAACGGGATACTTTTGGTATTCCGTGTAATAGCTGCTCACCGTGCCGACGATCATTTTTACGTCGCTCGTCGCCTGCACCTTGCGCGCGTGTTCGCGCACAGCGGACAGGACGGGAAAGAGCAACCCGGCCAGGAGTGCGATGATCGCCACGACCACCAGCAACTCGATCAACGTGAAACCACGGGTCCCGCTTGGGGCCTTCCATGAAAAGGGGTTCATAGGCTTGATGAGTTTTAACTCTCGAAGCCATCATGACATCAATACAATGTATTGACAAGTGCTATTTTAGGCAGCGTGTTGTTCGGGCGGGAAAATCTGCCTCAAAATGATCGGGAACTCGGCCGTCACACTGAGCTTCGCCATGAAACCGTGGGCGCCCGCCATGCGCGATTCCTCCCGCATCCCCGCATCGTCAAAACCGCTCATCAGCACCACGCGGATGTCGGGGTATTGCCTCACGATGTGCCCGGTGGCCTCGAGCCCATCCATGCGGGGCATCCGCACATCCATCAGGATGACATCCGGCTTGCAGGTCTTGAGTTTTTCCAAAGCTTCTTTTCCATCCCGGGCGGTGCCCACGACATCCACCGTGGGGATGCGCGCCAGGAAGGAGGGCATCGACTTTACAACGAATTCGTCGTCATCCACCACAAGGGTGGTAAAACGACGCAGACCCGGTTGAGTGCCGAGAGGCTGAGTTTGAGTTGGGGATTTTTTGAAGAACATATAATTACTATTATTGACATAATTGCAGGAGCAGCTTCCATGCGAGCCCTGAAATGTATACCATAGTCTTCAAAATAAGATAAAAGCAGCCTTTTAGCGGATGTTTTCATGAGGGCGCGCTATCAAGAATGAAAAAATTGCGCACTTCTGCAAAGTCCGGTATGAACAGGGCGGCCAAAAAAGCTGCTCGTGGGCAGGGGGAAAACGCACAAGCCAAATGATCGTTCAAAAAATCGCCAATGCCGATGCGCACCACCGTTTCGTGGCAGCCCTTGTGCTTTCGGGACTTTTGTTTGCGGGGCTCACCGGCCGGGTCTCGATGATGTCGCACATTTTCCTCACATGGGAT
>DASZPK010000033.1:0-2110 GCA_035550335.1 Chthoniobacteraceae bacterium
TAAATATAAATCAGTTCTTTTCCCTTGATTATTACATCATCAATCTCAAAGCCGGTTTGAGACCCGGTAGCCACGCCTGCGGGAAGCGCATACACATAAGTACCCAATGGGGTTTCTCTCCCATTTTGCACGGCTACAACATTATATGTTTGCTTCAGCACTTTTGTCCCATCGGGAAATGCAGGGTCGCCTGGTTTCCATGCCGCCGTTCTCCATGTTGTCAGCACGCCTTCCAATTTGACCAGTACGGTGGTGAGCGCGTCTGGTTGAAACTTTTGAAAGTCCGCCGACTTTTGTACGACCGTGTCGCCCCCTCGCATTTGCGATGCCACTAAAGATAATACGAGGAACAAAATCGCGTTATGCTTCCAAATCATAGAGACGAGAAGGCCATTCGCTGACAGTGGCTTGTCGCTGCCGGTCTTCTTTCATCCTGAGGCCTGATTTTAGCATGAAGGAGAACCAATGCAATCCTTGCAAAGCATAAAACAAACGCTTGGAAATGCGGTATCCGCTGTCCTCCGCGGATGGCTTGAAGTGGCCGGAAATTCCACGGCAACGCGCCGTTCCTGCGCTGGGACAGCGCACTCTACAAGGTGACGAACATGATTTTTCCGGATTTCGTTAACCGCCCCGCGTGTAAAACAAACGACGCCGCCCGTTGCGGGGCGGCGTCGCTGAATCGAAGATTCTCGAATCCCGATCGGGCCGTTACTTGGTCGGCACGGTCTGGATCGTCTGGAGAATGCGGCTGGCGATCTTGTACGGGTCGCCCTGCGAATTCGGGCGGCGGTCTTCGAGATAGCCTCTGTAGCCGTTGTTCACGAAGCTGTGCGGGACGCGCACGGACGCGCCGCGGTTCGCGATGCCGTAGTTGAATTTGTCGATGGACTGCGTTTCGTGCAGGCCGGTGAGGCGGAGATGGTTGTCGGGGCCGTAGACGGCGATGTGCTCGTTCTTGTATTTGTCGAACGCCGCCATCAGGGCCTCGAAATATTCCTTGCCGCCCTTCTCGCGCATGTAGGTGGTGGAGAAGTTGGAGTGCATGCCGGAACCGTTCCAGTCCACATCCTTGCCGAGAGGTTTGCAATGCCACACGACATCGACCTCGTACTTCTCGCAGAGGCGCATGAGGAGGTAGCGGGCCATCCACATCTGGTCGGCGGCCGTAGCGGAGCCTTTGCCGAAGATCTGGAATTCCCACTGGCCCTTGGCCACTTCGGCGTTGATGCCTTCGTGGTTGATGCCGGCGTAAAGACAGATGTCGAGGTGCGTATCCACGATCTCGCGGGCGATGTTGCCGACGTTTTTGTAGCCGACGCCGGTGTAGTATTCACCCTGCGGGGCGGGGAAGCCGCCGCCTTTGGGGAAGCCGAGCGGCGCTCCGTCCTTGTAGAGGAAATATTCCTGCTCGAAGCCGAACCAGGCGCCGGGGTCGTCCACGATGGTCGCGCGGGCATTGCTCGGATGCGGCTTGCCGTCCGGCAGCATCACTTCGCACATCACGAGGACGCCGTTGGTCTTGGTGGCGTCAGGGTAAACGGCGACCGGCTTCAGGATGCAATCCGAGTTGTGGCCCTCGGCCTGACGTGTCGAACTGCCGTCGAACCCCCACATGGGCAGTTGGTCGAGTTTGGGGAAGGAATCATATTCCTTGATTTGGGTTTTGCCGCGGAGATTTGCGACGGGCTCATAACCGTCGAGCCAGATGTATTCCAGTTTGTACTTCGCCATGGTGTGTGATGTTTTTTGAGTTGGTGTCTATTTTTGAACGGTCTGCGTCGTTTTAGCCGCTCAATGTTGTTTATTTGCCCTATTTATGCCCCTATTGACGCGCTGCGCATAAAGCAGTTGCAATGCCATAGCC
This sequence comes from Chthoniobacteraceae bacterium, assembly GCA_035550335.1. Classification (GTDB taxonomy): domain Bacteria; phylum Verrucomicrobiota; class Verrucomicrobiia; order Chthoniobacterales; family Chthoniobacteraceae; genus DASZPK01. Next base: position 1,868 of record DASZPK010000033.1, read on the forward strand.
GTTTTCACCCTGATAAAAAAGAACTTTTTGGCCGATTTTCAAAAAAGTGTAATGCCCGCCGCGACAGCGATTTCACCCGCCTGTGCTTGCCTCGTTTCGCGCCGCGATGCATCCTTCATTCATGGAAAAGGTGAAGGACACCCTCAGGGCCACGGTGCGCCTGGGTTACGATGGAAAAGTCTACAAAACATTCCGGGGGCCGAATGCGGCGGAGCGCTTTGCAAATGAAGTGCGCGTTTTGCA
>DASZPK010000034.1:0-3792 GCA_035550335.1 Chthoniobacteraceae bacterium
TGAAAGCCGAACCTATTTTCGACGCGGTGGAATCGCTGAAATCCAGCATCCAGAATCCAGCATCCAGGATCGTCCTCATGTCCCCCGCCGGGCGTCCCCTCACCCAAAAGATCGCGCAGGAATATTCGCAGGCCGAGCACATCATCATCATCTGCGGGCATTACGAGGGCGTGGACCAGCGCGTGGTGGACCATTTGATCACGGACGAAATTTCCATCGGCGATTATGTGCTCACGAACGGCGCCATCGCCGCCGTGGTTTTCGTGGACGCCGTGGTGCGTCTCATCCCCGGCGTGCTCGGCGACGAGGGTTCCGCAGCGGACGATTCCTTCGCGAAAGGGCTCCTCGAATTCCCGCAATACACACGTCCCGTGGAATACCGCGGCTGGCGCGTGCCGGAAATCCTGCTCTCGGGCAACCACGGCGCCATCGCCAAATGGCGCGCGGAACAAGCGCTGGAAAAAACAAAGCGCAACCGGCCCGATTTGCTGGAAGGCGGGACAGGCTAGGTTTGTTTGACCCTTTTCTCAAAAATCCTGAGCCGCCTGAGGAGCTTTTCGCGCAATGCAGGGCGATTTTCCGGCGAAGCCTTTACGTAATCTTGTAATGCGAAGCCAATATTCACCATCTCATCGGGGAGGGTGTGGTGGGGACTATCATAGTCCGTCCCCTGCAAAATTTTGCCCTGCGGAATGGTCACCGAGAATTGAACGGGATATCCGCCCAAAGGCGAGGGTTCGTCTGCCGGCGGATGCTCATTGGGTTTGGGCATGCGGGTCTTTTTCAACATCGCGGTCCAGGCGCTCCGGACGGCCTCCGCCAGTTCCCGGTCGATGGCGACATCCGTGCGCTTCACCGGTACGAGCCATGGGGGAACATCCCACCATCGCCATCCCCAACGCGACGACCCCCGGAGATTGTGCCTCGCCTCCAAAAGGGTGATTTGGAAACTTCCCGACCGCCTCCCCGCGTGGTCCGCGCCATACACCGAAACAGACCACTCGCCGCCAAATTCCGGGAGGAAAACAGCGCGCCCGCAGTCCGCATTTGTAACACAGAGTTTTTTGTTGATTCGATCAAGATAGGGTTTGTCGAAATCCAACGGCCCGGCCGGGACGAGAAAAACCGGCCCTGATATGTCCGGCGAGGGCCTCGCGGCATTTGCGCTGGCGCACAGCAGCAAGAACAAAAGCAGCAGGGATGTTTTCACAGGAGGAAAATCGCAGCGACGGCTTGCATCCTGGCTGGCAGCAAGTCAGTTGGCAAGCATGCGCTTTTTCACCAACTCCGCGGCGACGTTAATCGCCGCTATCATGCTGTCGGGACGGGCGATCCCCTTCCATGCGATCTCGAACGCGGTGCCGTGGTCGGGGCTGGTGCGGACGTAGGGCAGGCCGAGGGTGACGTTCACTCCCTCGTCGAATGCGTGGAGTTTCAGCGGAATCAAGCCTTGGTCGTGATACATGCAAAGCACCGCGTCGAATTCGCCTTTCGCCGCGCGGTGAAAGACCGTGTCGGGCGAAACGGGCCCATGAAATCCGACGCCGAGTTTTTGCACTGCTGGCGCGATGATTTCGATTTCTTCGCGCCCCATCGCGCCGGATTCCCCGGCGTGCGGGTTCAATCCCGCCACGGCGATGCGGCCCGCACTCCCTTTGCGCAGCGTGACAAACTTCGCAAGCAATTTTCCCACGCGGATGATCTCGGATTCCTTCAGCAACGCGGGCACATCCTTGAGCGGCACGTGCACCGTGACCAATGCCACGGTGAGCGCGCCGCCCGTGAGAAGCATGGCGAAATTTTCCGTGCCGCTGCGCGCGGCGAAAAACTCGGTCTGGCCGGGAAACAAAAAGCCGATCTCCTGCATGCGATGCTTGTTGATGGGACCGGTGACGACCGCGGCGATCTCCCCTTTCCCGGCGAAGCGCGCGGCGGTTTCGAGCGCGTCGAGGGCGGCGCGGGCGGTTGCAGGCGATGGCGCGCCAGCGGGACGCGGAGGCAATTCGCCAATCACACGATAGGAAAAAGCGGGATCGAGTTTCCCCGAGTCCAGCGCAAGCCGCACGATCTCCGGGCCAATCCCGGCGGTGTCACCAAGCGTGATTCCGATGACGCCTAGAACGTCCTGATGTACGCCTTCTTGCGGAGGCCTGCCAGCCATTTTTCCTGCTCCTGCTGCTGCTCGATTTGAAGCAGTTTTTGCTCGATGGCGATCCGCGCGTCCTTGAAGGAGGTGCTCCCGCCGGGTTTCTTCGCCTCGACGTAGAGGAGCCAGTAGCGCCCCGAGGATTCCACGATGTTGCTGATCTGGCCCGGCTTGAGCGAGAAGGCGATCTTGCCAAGATCGGAGTTGATATCCTTGCGGGTGACCCAGCCGTAATCGCCCTTGTCCTTCGCGTGCTCGTCGTCGGAATAAAATTGCGCCATGTTGCCAAAATCCGCGTGCTGGGAGATCACCTTCTGGCGGATTTCCTCCGCGAGCGCTTTCTGGGTGGCGTCGGTGGCGCCGCCTTGCGCGAGCGAAATCATGCGCAGGTGGATGGAATCGGGCGTGCTGAATTCCGCGATGTGCTGGTTATAATAATCCTGCACATCCTTCGGGGGAATGAAGATGTCCTTCTTGATCTGCCGCTCGCGCATGGCGGCGACGATGATCTTGTCTTTCTCCATTTGCCTGAACTTCGCGAGGGTGAGGCCTTGCGCGTCCAGGGTGCGGATGAATGCGGCGCGGTTGCCGTTGAATTCGCCGCGGATGTAGGTCTGGATGTGGTCATCCACCACGTAATCGGGAATGCTCGCCCCCTTCTCCTCCAGCTTTTTGAATTCCTGCAAGATCAACTGGCGATCGATGAGGTCCTTCACCGCCTGGGTGCGCAATTCGGTGACTTTTTGCCTGAAGACATCGGGTTGCTGGGGGTAGGCCTGCGCCAAGGTCATTTCCTGGGGGCCCGTAAGCATCTTCACCTGGTCGTAGGTGATGACGTCGTTGTTCACGATGGCCGCCACGCCGTTGCGATAGGCATCGAGATTGACCTCCTGGTTTTGGGACGATTGTGGCGCCTGGTCGCCGCCCCCGAGTGACAGCTGGGCGCGACCGGACGTAGCCGCCACCAGCGAGCCGCATAGCGAGAGAAGCGCGATTTTCCGTGAAGTTAAGAGGCATCTCATGGCATGGAGTATGGTTTTTGCAGGCGCAACTTTAGGTCGCCTCGAAGCGAAGTCAAGGGGGGAAAAGGAAGACGAAGCCCGAATGTCGAATGACGAAAACCAGCGCTTTTTTAGAAATTGCGGATCAGGGCTGCAAGTTCGCGCAACTGCTCGACAGGCGCTTCGCTGGAAAGCCGCGGAAATTTGCCGCCGATGAGCACAAAATCGCCGCCGCGGGTGAGCATGATTTTGCGCTCTTTCACCTCGAGCTTGGTAATCTTGCGCGTGGCTGCGGCGAGTTTCATTTCTGTGAAAAGGAGCAGGTTTTCCACGGCATGCGGCACCGGGCCGAAGCGGTCGCGCCACGCTTTGCGGAGCTGGTCGAGCTGCTGCTGGTGGCCGGCTTCCGCGAGTTTTTTGTAAGCCTGGATGCGCGTCTGCGGCTGCTCGATATAGTTCACCGGGAGGAACGCGGGGGCGAGGCGGGCTCTTTCATCGTCGCCGGCCATGAGATACTCGGCTTCGTTCGTCGCAACGAAATCGAGATGGGTCACGGTTTCGATACGCGGCCGGGCTTTGCTCCCTTTCAACTTCGAGATCGCCTGCTTGAGGAGTTGGCAGTAGAGATCGAAGCCGATCGCGACG
>DASZPK010000035.1:0-16365 GCA_035550335.1 Chthoniobacteraceae bacterium
CATTACATCGACATTTTGAAACAGTACCAGCGGCTCGTGCGGCTCGAGGCGGCGAAAAGCCACGCGGTGATCGAGAGCGCCGCGCCGCTCGACCCGCAGGCGGGCGCGAAAATCCTCGGCGACCTCCGCACGCGCCACGGCGGGGACCTTACCTCGGAATTCAAAGTCAAGCCGGAATTGATCGGCGGGCTCCGCATCAAGATCGGGAGCGACGTGTGGGACGGCTCCGTCCGCCACCGGCTCGACCGGCTGGCAAGGGAATTTAACGAAGTTTAAACGCAGGACAACAAGACCATGAGCAACATATTACAGGAAATCGAAACCCAGATCGCGGGCCTCAAGACCTCGACGACCAAATCCAACACCGGCACCGTCCGCGAGGCGGGCGACGGCGTGGTGAAAATCGAGGGGCTCAGCGATGTCATGCTCAACGAGATGATTGAATTTCCCGGCGGCCTCTACGGCCTTGCGCTGAACCTCGAGGAGACCGAGGTCGGCTGCATCCTCCTCGGTGATTTCACCGAGGTGAAGGAAGGCACGGAGGTCAAGACCACCGGCAAACTGCTCCAGGTGCCCGTCGGCAAGGGGCTTCTCGGCCGCGTGGTCAACGCCCTCGGCCAGCCCATCGACGGCAAAGGGCCGGTGAAATCCGATGTTTCCTACCCGGTTGAAAAAATCGCCCCCGGCATCATCAAGCGCAAATCCGTGAGCCAGCCCGTGCAGACCGGCATCATGGCCGTCGACGCGATGATTCCGATTGGCCGCGGCCAGCGCGAATTGATCATCGGCGACCGCGCAACGGGCAAGACAACCATCGCGGTGGACACCATCATCAACCAGGCGCGCATCAACAAAGCCAACGAAGGCAAGCCCGATTTTCGCCCCCTCTATTCCATCTACGTCGCGGTCGGCCAGAAGAACTCGAACGTCGCGCGCACCATTGCGGTGCTCGAGCAGGCCGATGCGTTGAAATACACGATCATCGTTTCCGCGCCCGCGTCGGAAAGCGCGACCACGCAGTACCTCGCACCGTTCTCCGGCGCGGCGATGGGCGAGTGGTTCATGGACAATGGCATGGACGCCCTCATCGTTTATGACGATCTTTCCAAGCACGCGGTCGCCTACCGCCAGGTATCGCTCGTCCTCAAGCGCCCCTCGGGTCGCGAAGCGTATCCCGGCGACGTGTTTTACCTCCACTCGCGTTTGCTGGAGCGTTCCGCGCGCGTGAACGAGAAGAACGGCAACGGCTCGCTCACCGCGCTCCCGATCATCGAGACGCAGGCGGGCGACGTGTCCGCCTACATCCCGACGAACGTCATCTCCATCACCGACGGCCAGATTTACCTCGAAACCGACTTGTTCTACCAGGGCGTGCGCCCCGCGATTTCGGTTGGTCTCTCGGTGAGCCGCGTCGGTTCCGCCGCGCAGATCAAGGCGATCAAGCAGGTCGCCGGCAAGATCAAGGGCGACCTGGCGCAGTTCCGCGAACTCGCGGCGTTTGCGCAGTTCGGTTCCGACCTCGACGCCAAGACCAAGGCGCAGCTTGACCGCGGCCAGCGCATCGTCGAGTTGTTTAAACAGATTCAATACAACCCCCTCCCCGTCGAGCAGCAGGTCGCGGTGCTTTGGGGCATGCAGAACGGTTATTTCGACCAGGTGCCCGTGGACCGCGTGAAGGAATTCCAGCTCAAGCTGCAGGATTACGTTGCCACCCGCAAGGAAGCCGTGCTCGCCGCGATCCGCGACAAGAAACAAATCGACAAGGACATCGAGGCTTCGCTCAAGGCGGCGCTCGACGAATTCAAGGCCACTTTCCACTAAGCAATGGCTGCCAATACCAGAGACATCCGGCGCCGCATCAAGTCGATCAAGAACACGGCGCAGATCACCAAGGCGATGCAAATGGTCGCCGCGGCGAAGATTCGCCGCGCCCAGCAGGCCGCGCTCGCCGGGCGCGAGTACGCCGCCAAGCTGAACGAGGTGCTTTCCGACCTCAAGGCGCGCTCCGATGCGCATCAGCATCCGCTGCTCGAGGTGCGCGAGGTGAAAAACGAACTCGTCCTGGTCATCAGCACCGACAAAGGGCTCTGCGGCGCGCTTAACACGAACCTCCTGCGCGAAGTCGGCAAGTCAGCCCCGGACAAAACCAGCTATATCACCTCCGGACGCAAGGGCGTGCAGTACCTGCATCGCACCAAGCGCACGGTCGTGGCCGATTTCCCGCTGCGCGACAATTTCAGCGTGGCCGACGCCAAGGCCATTTCCAAATTCATGATCGAAAAATTCCTCTCCGGGGAATTCGACAGGATCAGCGTATTTTACACGAAGTTCGTGAACACGCTCTCGCAGGTGCCTACGCAGGTCACGCTGCTGCCGGTCAGCGCCGGCAAGCTGGAAAAAGCGGAGGAGGAAAAGTCCCGGGGGCTGCTGACCGATTACGAATACGAGCCGAGCCCCGCCGCCGTGTTGAACGTGGTGCTCCCGCAATACGTCCATTTCGAAGTCTACCAGATGCTGCTCGATTCGCGCGCCTCCGAGCAGAGCGCCCGCATGGTGGCGATGAAAAACGCGACCGACAACGCGAAGCAGCTCATCAAGGACCTCACTCTCGAATACAACAAAATCCGCCAGGCGGCCATTACCACCCAGCTCCTCGAAATCTCCACGGCGCAGATGGCGCTCGGCTAACATTCTAAAAAGAAGGAAACAAAATCATGAGTAACAACGGAACCATCGTCCAGGTCATCGGCCCCGTCGTCGACGTCGATTTCTCCGGCGTAGAACTGCCAAAAATTTACGACGCGCTCGAAATCGAATTCGAGGTCAACGGGCACCCGAACAAACTCACGCTCGAAGTGCAGCAATTCCTCGGGGAAAACTGGGTGCGCGCCATCGCGATGTCCTCCACCGAGGGCCTCAAGCGCGGCATGCCAGTGGTGAACACCACCGCGCCGATCTCCGTGCCCGTGGGCGAAGGCGTGCTCGGGCGCGTGTTCAACGTCACCGGCGACCCCGTGGACGAGCGCGGCCCCGTCACCTACACGAAGAAATATCCCATTCACCGCAAGGCCCCCACGCTGATCGATCAGGACGTGAAGGCCAACATCCTCGAGACGGGCATCAAGGTCATCGACCTGATCTGTCCCTTCACGAAGGGCGGCAAGGTCGGCGCGTTCGGCGGCGCGGGCGTCGGCAAGACGGTTGTCATCATGGAACTCATCAACAACATCGCGAAGGGCCACGGCGGCTATTCCGTGTTTGCCGGCGTGGGCGAGCGCACGCGCGAGGGCAATGACCTTTACACCGAAATGAGTGAGGCAGGCGTCATCGACCAGAAGGATTTAAGCAAGTCGAAGGTTGCGCTCGTTTATGGCCAGATGAATGAACCCCCGGGCGCGCGTCTCCGCGTGGCGCTTTCGGCCCTCTCGATGGCGGAATATTTCCGCGACGAGAAGAACCAGGACGTGCTTCTCTTCATCGACAATGTTTTCCGCTTTTCCCAAGCTGGCGCGGAAGTCTCGGCGCTGCTCGGGCGCACACCATCGGCGGTCGGTTACCAGCCGACGCTCGCCGCGGAGATGGGCGACCTCCAGGAACGCATCACCTCCACGACGAAGGGCTCGGTCACGAGCTTCCAGGCCGTTTATGTGCCCGCGGACGACTTGACCGACCCCGCGCCCGCGAACACCTTCGCGCACCTCGACTCGACCATCGTGCTCGAGCGCTCCATCGCGGAACTCGGCATTTATCCCGCCGTCGATCCGCTCGCTTCCACCTCGAAGGCGCTCGCGCCGGAGATCGTGGGCGAGGAGCATTACGCGGTTGCGCGCGGCGTGCAGAAAGTGCTCCAGCGCTACAAGGACCTGCAGGACATCATCGCGATTCTCGGCATGGACGAACTCTCGCCGGATGACAAGCTCACCGTTTTCCGCGCGCGCAAAATCCAGCGCTTCCTCAGCCAGCCGTTCACGGTCGCCCAAGTATTCACCGGCACCGAGGGGCAGCAGGTTCCGCTGGCGGAAACCATCCGCGGCTTCAAGGAAATCCTCGACGGCAAGCACGACGACGTGCCCGAGGGGAATTTCTACATGAAGGGCGGCATCGACATGATCAAGGACAAGGCCTGATCCAATCCCATGGCGACACTCAGACTCGAAATCGTAACCCCGGAAGGGCGTGCTTTCCCAGCCAAGGATGCCGGCGGAAGCCCGGACGCCGGCGATGTGGACATGGTCACCATCCCGGGGGCGGAAGGCGAGCTCGGCATCATGCCGCAGCACGCCCCGCTGCTCACGGGCATCAAGCCCGGCGAGTTGCGCGTCTTGAAGAACGGCAAGGAGACATTCCTCGCCGTGGGCGAGGGGTTTGTCGAAGTCACGCAGGAGCGGGTCATCGTTTTCACCGACATGGCGCTGGAGGGCGCGCACATCGACGAAGCGGCGGCCCAGGCGGCGTTTGACAAGGCGCAGGAAGCCTTGAAAGCCCAGCGCCTCAGCGACGAGGAGCACGCCACCGTCCAGGCGAGCCTCGAGAAATCGATCGCGCAGTTGATGATCGTCAAGCGCCGCAAGCAGGGGCACTGACCCCGGCGGCGCCTACGGCGCCGCGGTTTGTTTTACATCCACTTTCGGATCCGTGTCGTTGGCGGTGAATGAGACATCCGCGTCGAAGGTGCCCTTGGGGGTTTTGGTCGAGACGTGCCACTTCCAGCGGCCATCCGTGAAATCCGGGTCACCTTCGCCGGCGGCAAACGGTTCCACGCCAAAATTCTTTTTCGCCTCCGCATTTGCGATTACCGCGGCATGGAAGGCCACGGTGCCTGTTTTTTTCACGTAGGGTGCAAGGATGGGAACCATGTCCTTGTAAAATTGCTGCGCGAACGAAAGCGGCGTCTCGCCATAAGCGTCCTGCATCGCCGGGTCGGCGCCATGCTCCAGCAGCAGTTTCAGGATTTCCGGCTGGTTATAATAGACGGCCCAATAAACCGAGTTGCGCCTCTCGCTGGTGCGCATTGATTCCGTGTCAGCCCCGGCTTCCAGCAACGTTTTTGCCATGGCCACCTGGCCTGTCTGGATGCAATTGAATATTCCTCCGGAATTTGGATCCGCGCCTGCCTTGATGAGCGCATCGAAGGTGCGCTGGTCCTTGTTGCGAATCGCATAGCCCAGGCCCGCCCCAAGCCCCTTGGCGGGCTTGGCGCCTGCGGCAATGAACTTCTCGACCAGGGCGGGCTCCGCCCTCATCGCGGCAAAACTTAGCGGCGAATATCCCTGCGCGGTGACGGTATCCATCTTCGCGTGGTTCGCCACAAGCCAGTCGACGCAATCCATGTTGCCCAAACCGACGGAAATGGTCAGCGCGTTCCAACCGTTTGCGTCCGCGGCATCGATCGGCGCGCCTTTCTGCACCGCCTCCTTCATGCCGGCCAGGTTGCCCAGCGCCGCGGCTTTCAACAGGGCTTGCGCGTTCCCATCCGCCTTCGGGAAAACGGCGCCGTGGTCGATCAGTAATTTGACCGCCTTCCGGGCAAGGGCATCGTCGTCGGGGCCCTTGTCCTCTCCCCATCCCGGTCCCCATGAGATCATGTCCTCCAAGGGAGGGGCTTGAATCGGGGCCGGTCCCAGTTGCCTGCCCTTTGTCCCGAAATTGAAAACGGGCGCATTCGGGTCCGCGCCATGCTTGAGCAGCGTCTCAAGGATATCGACCGGCAGCGGCCGCGTGCACCACGTAAAAATATAGTTAAACGCAGTGTTACCATCCTCGTCCACCACGGCGAGGTCCGCGCCATCATCGATCAGCGCCCGTGCAGCCTCGAAGTGGCCTATTTGAATGGCGGACATCAGCGGAGTACTGGCGTGCCCGGGTCCGTTCATGTCCGCCCCCGCCGCCACGAGGAGATCGATGGCCCGCCGTTCCCGCGCGTTGTATTCCTTGATTTCGGCATCCGTATAAACCTTTCCGGGAAATGCGACATGGTTCGGGCGCGGCGCCGAATAAAACATCATTGCCTGCAGGATCGTCGTCCCCCGCTTGTCCTTGCCCGTCACTTTCACGCCCTTCTTGAGCAGCATTTCCAGCGTTGCGGGATTATGGGCTCCGCCCGCGCAGTACCACGCGGCATTTCTGCCTTCATCGTCGGTGATGCTGCCATCGGCCCCGTGCTCCAACAGCAGTGCGCACACATCGTCATGGCCGTTGTAAGCGGCCCACGCCAGCGGGGTCATTCCCTGGCCGTCCTTCGCGTTGATGTCAGCGCCGTGCTCCAGCAACAGTTTGACCATCTCGATATGCCCTTCCCCGGCGACGTTGCGCAGGATGGAATATTTCTCGCCCGGTATGTTGGGCGAGACTCCCTTTTCCAGGAGGCATTTTGCTTCCTCCAAGTGGTTCCAACTGCATGCCTCTTCCAGGGCGCCGGTAAGTGAGTCCGGGGTCGGCTTTCCGAGCGTCTCGAGGTAACGAAGAATGCCAGCCTGGTTCCAGCTTGCCGCCTTCCCGTAGAGCGAGCCGATCAGTTTTGCCTGTTTTTGGGGATCGGCGGGAGCCTTGTGTTTCCAGAGCCATTCCAAGGTATTTTGATGGCCGGACGCCGCGGCGAACGCCATGCCGCCTTCGACATCATCCCCCTCGGTGGCATCGCCCTTGATTGGCGTTTTCGCATCCAGTTCCTCGAGGCCTTTTACATCGCCTGTTCCACAATAGTAAAACAAATCCTCCTTGTAATCGCGCTTCGCTCCCGCCTTCGTCAAAATATCCGCGATGTCCTTGAAGCCCCGCCAGCACGCGCGCTTGAAACAGGTGTCTCCCCAGGTGGTCGGTTTGTTGACGTCCGCGCCTTTCGCAATCAGGAAACCCACCAGCTCCGGCTTGTCGGCATCGACCGCCCAATAAAGCAGCGGATCGCTCTGGCACAATTCGTTGACATCGATGCCCCGTTTCAGGAACGCATCCACGGCCTTGATGTCGCCCGCTTCGAGCGCCGCCCGGATCTGTTCCATGATCTGCTCGCGTTTGCCGGGATCGATGGGGAGGGGTTTGAGCGATTCTTCCGTCGCATCCTTCGCGGCAGCCAGCGGGGCTGTGAGGCGGATGCTTACGACGGAGACAACGGCCGCCGCCACCGCAAGGCTTAGCGCGACGATCACGCGCAAGCCGGGGGATTTCCGCGCCAGCGAGGAATCAAGAATGGAAACGATGCGTGTCTTCAAGCGGCTTGGGCGCGCCATCGAGAGGGCCGTGGCCGGCAAAAACCCGGGCGCGCGGCATTTTTCCGTGATGGCCAGCAGCGCGGCGGCGTAGGTCTCCGGCGGAAAATCGCGCGCGAGCACCATGTCATCGGCGGCGATCTCGGCCTCATCGCGGAGCCTCGCCGCGGCGAACCATGCCAGCGGGTTGAACCAGCAGAGCGCGCAGGCTAGCTGGCCGGCCAGCATCACGTGCAGGTCGCGTCGGACGATGTGTGCCATTTCGTGCGCCATGCAAATTTCCACGCGGTCGGCTTCCCATTCGCGCCAGTTCCGAGGGAAAACAACCACAGGCCGGAAAATGCCGTGGCAGAAGGGAATTTGCGCAAGCGGGGACACCAGCAGGCGCACGGATCGCGCATACCGAAACGATTTGCGCGCCGCATCCAGCCGCGTGGAGAGTTCAGCTTCCGCCGGCAAACAGCCGGTGCGCAGCAAACGCCTCGCGCGCCAATTCGAGGCGAGAATGCGCAGCGCCACGAAAATCCCACCGGCCAGCCAGGCCGCGAGCCACGGGTTTAAAGGCAGGCTGAATGTTTTTTGCGGAATGGGGCGCTCGATGGAAGGCGCCGGGCCGACCGGCGCAGTTCGATCAATGATAATCGGCTGCACGGGAGAAGCCGCATCCTGATTTCCGCCGGGAGCGGGACGCGCCGGGGACTGCCGCGCCGGCACGGGGCGGAGAACGGGCAGCGAAATGCGCGGCGCGTGCGGCCAGCATGCAAAAGGCAGCGCCACCAGTGGCGCGCAAAGCGCAAGCGACCAGACCAGATGCCGCAACGCCGCCGATTTGCGGCGCAGGAGCAGGGTCAAAACCCAAGCCAGCGCGACCGACACCGAGCTAACGGCGGCCAGCGCTGGAAGCGGCAATGGAAATGAGAGCGGCGCGTTCATGGTTTTGCGCGCTTTGCTTGCGCCTCCTTTTCGGCGATGAGCGTTTTCAACTGCCCCAGCTCATCGGCGGAGATTTTCAAGTCATTGGAATCGAGCAGCGCGGCGACCACGGCCACCGGTGAGTTGTCAAAGAGCGAGTGCATGAGCCGCGTGAGAGCCCCCTTGCGCACTTTGCTGGCGTCCACCGCGGGCCGGAAAACAAACTTCAGCCCCACGCGCTCGTGCTTGAGCAGGCCCTTGCCCACGAGGATTTTCATCAGCGCGCGCACCGCGGAATAGCTCGGCGGGTCGGCCAGCGCATCGAGCACTTCCTGCGAGGTGGCGCTCCCCTTCGCGTAAACGATGTCCATAATCTGCCGCTCGCGGCGGCTGAGCCGCGCGAACGGCCCGGGGCTGGAATTTTTCTTCGTCATGAATGCTAGATTATTAGCATTCATGGGCCAACGTCAACCGGAAAAAGCTAAAATTTTAGCATGTCGGCTCAACGCCTCGGCTGCAATCGGTTTTAGAATCAAACAGCTCCCCGCTTACTGCGCCTGGTACACGTATTCCAGCGCGAGCACGGAGTAGGCGGTGACGAGGATCGAGTCCTTTTCCCAATGCATCCCGTTGTCATTCACCCAGCGGCCGTCCTCGTGCTGAAGGTCGATGAGACGCTTGGCGAGGTCGCTGCGCCAGTCCACTTCCTTGCCGTTGGCGAGCGTGAACTTGTCCTGCCCATAGGTCGCCAGGGTCTTGGCGAAGGTGTGATAGTAGTAGTAGAGCGATGCGTGGCCGCCACCGGGATTTTCGTCGACCGTGTAATTGTTCTTGATCCAGTCCACCGCGCCCTGCACGCGGGGGTCGTCCTTTTTCACACCGGCGTAAATATAGCTCAACAGGCCCGCATAGCTCATGCTTCCATAGGAAGTGTAGGTTTTGGCTTTCGGGATCATGTTGTCGGGGGCGTCCTCGGTGGGGGTGTAAACGAAGCCGCCCTTGTCCTTCGCCTTGTCGCTCACCCATTTCGCCTTGTTCACGCTGGAAAGATTCTGGCAGCGCTGGATGAAATCGATGGCCGCGTCCCAGTTCAGGTCTTTTTGGGTGGGAGAGTTTTCCGCGGTCGTTTCCTGCAGGTAATTTGTGGCGTGGAGCGCCTCGAGGGCGAAAACCATGTTTGACATGTCGGAATTCGGCTCGTCGTCGCCGTAGCCGATGCCGCCGGCGTAGGGCTTGTCCTTCGGGTCGCCCTCCATTTGCTGGCCGATGAGGAACTTGCGAGCCTTGCGCAGGATGTTTTCGTACTTTGCGGGGTCGTCTGCGAGCAGGGCCATCACGCAGACCGAGGTGTTGTAGTTGAGCAACTCGTCGTCGTTGTAGATCCCGCCGTCGTCGTGGACGTTTTTCAAAATGAACGCGTAACCTTTTTTCACCATTTCGGAATCCTTGTAGTGGTGCGAGGGGTCGCGCTGGAATGCGGTAAGCACGAGGCCGGTGAGCGCCGGGTGCTTGTTCATGTCCCAGTAACCGCCGGCCTGCTGCTTCGAGGCGAGGTACTCGAGGCCCTTGTCGATGGCGTGCTGGACCTCGTTGCGGAGCGAAAGGTTCGCCTGGTCGTGCGGGATGACTTTTACGTCGGCGGGTTTTTCATCCTGGGCGAGGAGAGGCGCGTGCAGCAACAGCAAGGGGAGGATGAGACGGAGGATTTTCATGGAGGGAGGGTTGTTTATACTTTGTATTGTCGCTGGTGGAGATTTTGAAATGGGGTGGAGGCCCGGGCATGAGCCGGTTTCCTGCGCAAAAATGCGGCTCAGGCAAACAAACTGCGTCCCACTTCCTGCGCCAGCATATCCAATGACGGCGGATTTTCAAGGTCGCGCTTGATGAGGAAAGCGTTCGCGATGGTGATCGGGGGGCGCTTTTTGAAAAAAACTGCGCCAAAACTGAAAATTCCTGATTGACATTCCGCCTGTTGAGAACGAGTCTCATTTTCGTATGAAAGTAGCTGAACATCCTCCTCATATCGCGATCGCGCGTGATGACCTGAGCCCCAATCATCGTTCCAAAACGGGGCGTTCTTTCATCATTGCCGGCCTTGTTGCGATGGCCCTGGCTGTGGTTGGCGTCCTGGTCTGGCAAGGCATCACGGCGAAAGGCTCGCCGGACCCCACGCAGCCGCATACCAGCGCGACGGTGGCGGTGTGCGATATCGGTGTTCTGGTTTTCCGCGAGGGCCTCGAATGCATCCTCGTGCTCTCGGCAATCACCGCGAGCATGGTGGGCGAAAAGCGCGTCCACAAACAGCCGGTGGTGGCCGGGGCCGGCGTCGGTTTTTTCGCGACCCTCGTCACGTGGTTCGTCGCGGTGGGAATCATCAATGATCTCACCCAAAGCGTTTCCGCGCTGGCTCTCCAGGCCGCAACCGGTCTCCTCGCTGTGATCGTGCTGCTCGTGGTGATGAATTGGTTTTTCCACAAGGTCTATTGGGGCGGCTGGATTTGCCTCCATAACAAAAAGAAAAAGGAACTCATCAGCAGCGCGCGGGAAATTACCAAGGGCCGTCTTCTCTGGGGGCTCGGGCTCCTCGGTTTCGCCTCCCTCTATCGCGAAGGGTTTGAAGTGGTGCTCTTTTTGCAAAGCTACCGCCTCCAAATGGGCAACGAAATCGTGCTTTACGGCGCGCTGATCGGGCTTGCGCTTTCCGGGATGGTTGCCGTGCTGACTTTCATTGCGCATCGCCGCCTGCCGTATCGCAAAATGCTCATTCTCACCGGCACGCTTCTCGGCGGCGTGCTGCTCATCATGGTCGGCGAACAGGCGCAGGAAATGCAACTCGCGCACTGGATCCCCACGACCACGATTGGCGTGTTGAAGGACCGGGTGCCCGATTGGGCGGGCGTGTGGTTCTCCATCTTCCCGACCGTGGAAACGCTCGCGGCGCAGGGGCTGGCCGCGGCGCTGGTGATCGGCTCCTACTTCCTGGCTAGGAAACACTCCTCGCAGCCGCAGGAGCAGCACGAAACCGCCGCAGCCTAGGAAACGAAGATTTACAAGCGCATAAGCAAAAAGCCGCGCCGGTTTTTCCGGCGCGGCTTTTGTTTTAAATCGGTATGATCGGTTCGATCGGTTCGTATTCGGAGCGGCGGCGCTATTGCCACCGCTTGCCACCCCTTACCACCACCAGCCGGGGCCGCGAGGGCCGGGGCCGTAATCGCTCTCCGCCTCGTTGATGTCGCGCTTGCCGACGATCTCTCCGTTGCGGTTGATTTTGTAAACCCGGCCATGGTCGCGCGAACGGTCGTCGAGCAACACGGCCCAGTAGCCTTTCTCCGGGACCCACTCCGCCTGGTCGACGAAGTTGAAGCGGTCGGGGTATTCGGGGCAATTGGATTTGGCGATGGAGATCGCGCGTTCGCGGGTGATGCCGGTTTCCTTGATGTCCTCGCCCGCGCAGGCGGCGAGCAGGGAGCAAGCGGTGATGAGCAGGAGTAATTTTGAGCGCATAGTGGGGTTGCATTATGCACAACCTCGTTTAAACGGCCAGCGCAAAAAATTCCCCGGCCTGCCGGCGGTCAAACTTTCGGAGGTGTGCCGTTGATCTCCTTGGTTCCAACCACCTTGCCTGTGCGATCGATGTAATAAATCCTGCCGTGGTCGCCGGATCGATCGTCGAGTTGCACGACCCAATAGCCCTTCCCGGGAATCCACTCCGCCTTGTCGACAAAACCAAAACGATCCGGGTATTCCGGGCACCGCGATTTCGCGACGGAAATGGCGAATGCGCGCGTGATCGGATTATTGGCGTCGGGCGCCGCATTGTCGTCCGCCCGCGCCGCGAGAAAAACGCAGCAGGCGAGGATCAAGGCAGGCGCAAAACGCATGGCGCGTCCCCCGGATTAATACCACCAGCGGCGGTGATAACGCCCGGGGCCGTAAACGCCCACCACGACCGGTGGCCCGCCGTAGTAACCGGGGGCATAATAACCCGGCGGCGGCACATCGTAGTAACCGACCGGGTGCGAATCGTCCACATCACGCGTGCCCACGATCTGGCCGTTGCGGTCGATTTTGTAGACGCGTCCATGCAGCCCGGATTGGTCATCGAGAAGGACAGCCCAAAAACCTTTTTCGGGCACCCATTCCGCCTTGTCGACAAAGCCGAACCGGTCGGGATATTCGGGGCAGGCCCGCTTGGCGATGGTGATCGCCTGCGAGCGGGAGATGCCGGTTTCCTGGATATTGGCGCATGCGCCGAGGAGCATGCAGCAGCCGAGCGCGAGGAGAAATTTTGAACGCATAAGAATGTGGGCTATAGGTATCACTCACACAAAGATGAGTCAAAAAACTTTGACGCAGCACGCGCCGCAAAATTCAAAAATTTCGCGTGGATTTTCCCATTGGAAATCCCCCGGGTTCCGTTTGCCGCGGCTGCCATGGCGCTTGTTGCGCCGGATGTGCGCGGATTGCACGCGCGGCGTCGCTCCCGCGCCGCACAAGCCCGATCCCGCGGCCTGGGGGGATGGCGGGCTCACCGCGGCGTGGCTCGGCCATGCCACGGTGCTCATCAATTTTTACGGGGTAAACATTCTCACCGATCCCGTGTTCGGCGCGCGCGTGGGGTTGCGCGTGCCGCCGTTCACGCTCGGGCCGAAACGCCATGTCGCGCCCGCGTTGAAAATCAACGAGCTGCCGCGCATCGATCTCGTGCTGCTCACGCACGCGCACATGGACCACTTCGATCTCCCGTCGCTCCGCCGCATCCCGGGCGCGCCGGCCGTAGTCACCGCGAAAAACACGGAGGACCTGCTTGCAGGCATGCGCTTCGGCAAAATTCACGAACTGCATTGGGGCGAGACCGTGGAAATTGCGACCCCGCGCGGCGCTGTGAATGTAAGCGCGTTTGAAGTGCGCCATTGGGGCGCGCGCATGCAGCACGACACCCACCGCAGCTACAATGGCTACGTCGTCTCGCGCAACGGGCGGCGTGTTTGCGTGACCGGCGATACCGCGCTCACCCCGCTTTTCGCGCGGTTGCGCGACGGCGGCCCCATCGACCTCATGCTCGCGCCCATCGGCGCCTACCAGCCGTGGATTGCCAACCACTGCACACCCGAGCAGGCCGTGGAAATGGCCAATGACGCGGGCGCGAAATACATCATGCCGATCCACCACCAGACTTTCAAATTGAGCTGGGAGCCGATGGAAGAGCCGATCGCGCGTTTCCAGCAGGCGCTTGCCGCCGAGCCCCAACGCATCGCCCTTACGCAGATCGGCCAAACCTTCACCCTGCCGGATCAGGACCCGAAAATTTCCGCCGCCGCTTTTTCGCGGTAATCGAAAATCCGTTTTAACTGTTGTTCCACAACCAGCGCGTGCACCGCCCGCCCGATGAACCCGAGCGGCAGGGCGTACTGGACATGGTCGCGGATTTCCATGCGCCCTCCGCCGATGTCGCGGAACCCATGCTCGTGGCGCCACATCGCATACGGCCCGGCGCGCTGCTCGTCCACGAAACATTCCGGCGCTCGTACGCGCGTGATCTCGCTCGCCCAATTCATCGGGATGCCCGCGAGCGGCTTTACTCGGTAATGGATCATCTGCCCTTCATGGACCGTGGGCGGCAGCGGTTCGGAGAGGATGCGAAAATCGACATGCGGCGGCGTGATCCGCGCCAGGTTCGCCGGATTTGAAAAAAACGCCCAGCATTCCTCCGCGGTGGCGCGGATCGTCTGCGTTTGCTCGATCGTGTAAATTTTCATGAAGCATGCCCGGTCGGCAAGAAATCACTTGCCACTTTGGAAAGTTGGATGATGTTATGCGTCGATTCTACATGCTACAACGATTAGGGACCATGGCAATCTGCCTTTCGGGGCTTTTACTCGCTTCATGCGCCCATCACGACACGCATCATACGCTCGTCATTAGTGTTCCCGACCAGAAGATGGTCGTTTACACCGATTCCCGCCCGGTTGCGGAGTATCCTGTTTCCACCTCGAAATACGGGGTGGGGGACCATCCCGGCAGCCGCGAGACGCCCCTCGGCCTGCTCGAAGTGGAAAAAAAATTCGGCGATAACGTGCCCTCCGGCGGCGTGCTCAAAAGCCGCAGGTTCACCGGCGAAATCCTTCTGCCAAATGCCCCGGGGCGCGACCCCATCGTCACCCGCATCCTCTGGCTCAGGGGACTGGAAGAGGGGAACCGCCACGCGTTCAACCGCTGCATCTACATCCATGGCACACCGGTGGAGGAGGACATCGGCAGGCCGGCGAGCTACGGCTGCATCCGCATGCGCTCCGAGGATGTTATCCATTTGTATAACACCATCGGCGTCGGCACGAAGGTCGAGATCGTCAACAGCCCCTTGGCGCCCGCGCCCGGCGAGCAGGTCGCGCAATTGGAAACCGGCGGATAGCCCCCCGCGGGGCATTTGCGGGTTTGTAATTCCCGGTGAATGCTGCAATCTGCGGGGTCAACATGAGTTTTCGCATCGCCAGGCAGACAGCGCTGATCGCCAGCGGATTTCGCCCCGCCCTCCGCCGGCAGCTTTCGCGCGCAATCAAGGAACTCGACATTTCCTCCAGGATGCCGGCCGGGACGAGGATCCACAGCGCGCGGCGGCGCGTGAAAAAGGTGCGCTCCGCCCTGCGCCTGCTCGAAGCCGCCTCCTTCCACGGCGTGACGCGCGTCGACCACGAGTTGCTGCGCGACGCAGCCGCACAGGTTGCCGGCTCCCGCAACGCCGAGGCAAACCTGATGGCGCTTGGCAGGCTTTGCGACGAGACCGGCTGCGACAACCTGCGTTTTTCCAAGACATTCGCGCGCCTCGAGCTGGAAAAAAGCGACGCCGAACGCGGGATTGGGGACGCCATGCACCGGGCCGTCACGCTTCTCAAGGGCAGTCTCTCCCGCATCGACGCATGGGACGACAGCCCCATCGCGTGGAAAAAAATCGCGCGCGGCGTGGGCCGTTTTTACAAAAGCGGCCGCGCGGCATTCCGGAAGGCCGCGGATGATCCCTCCATGGAAAACCTGCACCGCTGGCGCAAGCGCACGAAGGACCTCCTCAATGGCCTCAAGCTGGCCGGCGACACGCTCCCCAAGCCCGTGCGCCGCATCGCGCGGGATGCCAAAAAACTCAGCGCCCTGCTGGGCGCCGACCACGATCTTGCGATGCTGCGGCTATCGCTGGCTGGATCCGGCGCCGGCAGGGAGACGCATGTGCTCGGGAAATTGATCGACGCACGCCGGCGCAAACTGCAACGCAAGGCCATGGAACTGGGCGCGGAATGCTTCGCAAGGAAACCGGGGGCATTCGAGGAAAAATTCGGGGGGTAATTTTGTGAAACAACGTGTGCGGAGCGCATGTAGCGGCGCTTCGGAACCCGGCGCCTTGGAGGTGTCCGCAAACGTCAGGCCGCTTCCGCGAGCGCGGGAAACAAATCGCGATGAATCAGCGATCGGATCAGCCCCGCCTTGCGAAGATTCGGATCATCGGGCCACACATAATTCAACTTGCCCCTGCGCGTCCTTGCCACCACACGCCCGTCGTCGAGCACTTCCGCCACCACCCAGTATTTATCCACCAGGTAGGTGTAATGCTCCCCTTTGTTTGACGCCGTGATGTGATGGGCCCGGGCTCCCGGGAGCGACGAGAATTTGGTCTTGGTGTAGATTATCCTGTCGCCCACGTTCACCTTCCTCGCGCGCACTTCGGGTTCGCAGACCTCTCCCTCGGCAGGCCGGGTGAACCAGAAGACCGTGTAGCCGATGATCACTGGCAATCCTACCAGCAATACTATCATCGTCAGCATTAGCATGGCTTAATTGAAGCATATTCTTTGCCGGATTTCAACGACTTTTTGTCGCAGATTCTAATAATTCTACAGAGAGCTCGGATTGGGGTTTCCCTGAAACTATTTAGCCCCCTGTATTTATTAGAGCTTCTTGAGGAGCCACCGGATGGCGATCCATATCCGGTTCTTTACCTTGACTGCGGCCGGGCTCTCCAATTGCACGACCGGCGCCGTGTTTGCCGCCCCGCAGATGGTCAACTCCGCCACGCTTATCTCACCGTCCGTATACCACGCATCGCCCCCGCCGTTGCGGCCCCAGAAATTGCCGCCGACGCCGGTGACCTGGTAATGGGAAATCAACTGGCCGTGGTTCATAAGGTCCGTGATCAGCTTGTCGCGTTCCGAATCGAGGTCGGGATCGATATGATGGGTGACCTGGCCGGTGAGGTGGCTCA
>DASZPK010000036.1:0-9506 GCA_035550335.1 Chthoniobacteraceae bacterium
GAATTCGTGCAGGGCCGCGACGCGGCGCACGATCTTTTCCACGGGCACGCCGAGCTTCTTCGCGAGGTCGGCCTGCGCCTTTTCCTCGTGCGGGACGAACTCATGCAACGGCGGGTCGAGGAACCGGATGGTGGCCGGGTAGCCCTTGAGCTCCTTGAACATGCCGGTGAAGTCCTCGCGCTGGTAAGGCAGCAGTTTGGCGAGCGCCTTTTTGCGGGATTCCACGTCGGCGGCGAGGATCATCTCGCGCATCGCATCGATGCGGTCCCCCTCGAAGAACATGTGCTCGGTGCGGCAGAGGCCGATGCCGGTCGCGCCGAAGTTGATCGCGTTGGCGGTCTGTTCGGGATTGTCGGCGTTCGTGCGCACCTGGAGGCGTGTCACTTTCGAACACCAGTTCATGAGCTTCACGAAGTTCTGGTAGGTGCTGCTCTTCTGCGCGGATTTGTTGCCCTCGAGGAGGCCCTGGATGATTTCCGAGGGAGCGGTGGGGACTTCGCCGAGGTAAACGATGCCGCTGGTGCCGTCGATGGAAAGGTAATCGCCTTCCTTGACGACATCGGAACCGACGCTGAGCGTCTTGGTCTTGTAATCGATGTTAAGCGCAGCCGCGCCGCATACGCAGACCTTGCCCATCTGGCGGGCAACGAGCGCGGCGTGCGAGGAGACGCCGCCTTTCGCCGTGAGGATACCCTCGGAGGCGATCATGCCGCGGAGGTCTTCCGGCGAGGTTTCATTGCGGACGAGGAGCACTTTCTCACCCTTGGCCGCGGCCTGGTCGGCGCGGTCGGCGTTGAAATAAACTTTGCCCGAGGCGGCGCCGGGACCGGCGGGAAGACCGGTGGCGATTGCCTTGGCGCTCTTGAGCGCGGTGCGGTCGAAAATCGGCGCGAGCACCTGGTCGAGTTGGTCGGCGGGAACGCGCATGACCGCGGTCTCCCAGTCGATGAGCTTCTCCTTCTCCATCTCGACGGCGAAGCGGACGGCGGCGACGCCGGTGCGCTTGCCATTGCGGGTCTGGAGCATGAACAGCTTGCCGTCCTGGATGGTGAATTCGAAATCCTGCACGTCCTTGAAATGGCGCTCGAGGGTGAGACGCACTTTTTCAAGATCGGCGAAGGGCTTCGGCAGGTGCTTTTTTAGCAACGCAACGGGCTCCGGGGTGCGCACGCCGGCGACAACGTCCTCGCCCTGCGCGTTGATGAGGAATTCACCGTAAAACACTTTCTCACCGGTCGCGGGATCGCGAGTGAACGCGACGCCGGAGCCGGAATTATCGCCCGTGTTGCCATAGACCATGGCCTGCACGTTGACGGCGGTGCCCCATTCGGACGGGATATTATATTTGCGACGATAGACGATCGCTCGGTCATTCATCCATGAACCGAACACGGCCCCAACGGCGCCTTTGAGCTGTTCCCACGGATCGTTCGGGAATGCCTTGCCGGTGCGCTCTTTCACCAGCGCCTTGAAACGCTTGACGAGTTCCTTGTAGTCCTCGGCAACCAGGGACGTGTCCTCGACGTCGCTGTGATATTTCTCGTGCTTGTAATGCTCGATCGTGGCTTCAAAAGGATCGTGGTCCTCGCCCTCGCGCTTCTGCACGCCCATGACGACGTCGCCGTACATCTGGATGAAGCGGCGGTAGCAATCCCACGCAAAACGCTCGTTTTTCGTGGCGTTAAACAACGAGATAACCGTGTTGTCGTTGAGGCCGAGGTTGAGGATCGTGTCCATCATGCCCGGCATGGAATCGCGCGCGCCGGAGCGGACCGCCACGAGGAGCGGCATGCGGCTCGTGTCGCCGAACTTCGTGCCCATGATCTTTTCCATGTTCGCGACGCCGGCTTCCACCTGCGCCTGCAGCGATGCGGGATAGGTGCGCTTGTTCTGGTAGAAATAGGTGCAGACTTCCGTGGTGATCGTGAAGCCGGGAGGCACCGGCAGGCCGATGCGGGTCATTTCGGCGAGGTTCGCCCCCTTGCCGCCGAGCAGCGCCTTCATCGAGCCGTCGCCATCGGCCTTGTTATCGCCCCAGGTGTAGACGTATTTGGCGGCTTTTTTGGCGCTCTTCGCAGCGCCGTTGGATTGGATTTTTTTACGCGAAGGAGGGAGTTTTACTTTCTTGGTTTTTGTAGGCATGAGTACGGATGGGTATTGATGGGAATGAACTGCTGAATGCTGATGATTCGAAGCGCTGAGATGCCGCCGGCTTTAAGCCTGTGCGGCTGGTTTAGGCCGGGGTGGCTTTCTCCGCGGTGTCGAGCACTTCATCGACCGCCGCGGTAAATTCGTCGAGACCGGTGCTGGGAACGATGATGGTGTTCCGGCGCCCGTGGGCCTCCTCTATGATTTTCAAGAAACGACCGCGATCATTCTCCCGAAATTCGATCAGGAAATGTTTGCGCTCCACCTGTAGTTCCTTTGTCGCGATGATATTATCCATGTTTAGCCGTGTCCTTTTGTTTAGAGACGAGCCGGGAAGAATGGCATAAAGCCAAGACCCCGTAAATAGGAATTTACGCGGCTCTTCGGGGGGCTGTCGCTTACTTTCCGGGCAAATATAGTCAGGAATCCGCAGGGGGCAAAGCAAGAAAAGTATGTCGGGATTGTCAAAAAAGTGCCGTTTATTACCGGGTCACGCCGGGTGAAAATCCACCTGCTGCTTGTAAACGTCGACGCGGGAGACGATCACTTCGAGCTTGTCGCCAATCTGGTAAACCCGTTTCTTGCGCTTGCCTACGAAACGCAGGCGGACCGGATCGAATGTGTAAAAGTCATCCGCCAGCGAGGAGACATGCACCATGCCGGTAAGGAGAATATCAGGCAGCTCGACCAACAGGCCGTAGCTGCGGACATCCACGATGACGGCGTGGAAGGCGTCGGGTTTCTTTTGGTTTAGCTGGTTCAGAAAATACTCGAGTTTCTTGAGCTTCACCGATTCCTTTTCGGCATCAGCTGCGGTGCGCTCGGTGTCGGAGATATGGGCTGAGACGACAGCGAGATCGGCGGCGGCGAGGCGCACGCCTTTCACCGAATGGTGGTTCGAGGCGTGCGAGAGGACGCGGTGCACGACGAGGTCGGCATAACGGCGGATCGGGCTGGTGAAGTGGGTGTAATTCACCTTCGCGAGGCCGTAATGGCCAATGGGATTGGTGTCGTATTCGGCGCGCTTGAGGCTCTTGAGGAAGCCGAGCTTAAGGGCGTATTCCTCGGGTTTGCCGCGGATGGAAGCGAGAAGTTTCTGCACCTCGCGACGCTGCGTGAGATCGCCTACTTTTATGCCGTAGCTTCCAATGAATTCACGATATTCGGCCAGCTTGTCGGGATCGGGATTGTCGTGGATGCGATAGACGCCGGGCAGTTGCTTTTTCTTGATCTCGTAGGCGACCACTTCATTCGCTGCGAGCATGAATTCCTCGATGAGCTGGTGCGAAATGTCGTTCTCGACTTTCTCCAGGCGCACCGGTTTGCCGGAGGCATCGAGCCAGACCTTCACCTCGGGGAAATCGAGGTCGAGGGAGCCGGCGGCGAAGCGGTTTTTGCGCAGGAGCGAGGCGAGTTCCCATGCGGTATGGAGGCGGTCCGAGAGCGGCGAGTCGACCGGCTTCTGCAAAATGGCGAAGGCCTGCTTGTAGGTGAGCCGCTTCGCGCTGCGGATGACGGTGTGCGCAAACCGCGCCGACTTGATTTTGCCCGCTTTGTTGAACTCGATGAATGCGGAGCGGGTGAGGCGGTCGACGTCGGGCTTGAGGCTGCAAATGCCGTTGCTCAATTTCTCCGGCAGCATCGGGATGACGCGGTCCGCAAGATAAACGCTGTTTCCGCGCATGTACGCCTCCTTGTCGAGGGCGGTTCCCGGTGTCACATAATGTGAAACATCCGCGATATGCACACCGAGGCTCCAGCCGTCCGCGTGTTTCTCCACGTAAATCGCATCGTCGAAATCCTTCGCGTCGTCGGGGTCGATGGTGACGATCATCTGGTGGCGCAGGTCCTCGCGGCGCGCGAGTTCGCTTTCATGGATCGACTCGCTGATGCGCTCGGCCTCGCGCTGCACGGCGTCGGGAAATTCCACGGGCAGGCTGTGCTTGCGGATGATCGAGAGCATGTCCACGCCGGGCGCGGAAGCCGGGCCGAGGACCTCGATGATCTCGCCCTCGGGATTGACATGGCGCGATTCCCATTCGTCGAGCTTCACCACCACCTTGTCGCCCACCGACGGCGGGCGCGGCAGTTTCACCTCGCCGGGATGGACGTAGACGTCGTGGCCAAAGCGCGGGTCGTCCGGGATCACATAGAAAAACTTCTTCGTCTTTTGCATCGTGCCGACGATGGTATCGTGCGCGCGCTCGAGGATCTTGATGACGCGGCCTTCGAGCTTGTCGGTGCTGCGCTGTTCCCTCCCTTCGTGCATGACGCGCGCCACTACGCGATCGCCATTCATGGCGGTGCCGGTGTTCTGGGCCGCAATGAAAAGGTCCTTCAGCCCTTTCGTTTCGCTGAGGATATGGGCGCCTCCGCCCGCGTGGATTTGGATCACGCCGGTGACGAGGTCGGCCGATTGCGGCAGCACGTAGCGCTCCTTGCGGATGCGCGCGATCTCGCCGCGCTGCTCCATGTCGCGCAATACTTCGCGCAGGCCGGAGCGGTCGTCGCTGGGGATGCCGAGCTTTTTCGAGAGTTCAACTTTGTCCAACGGCTGGTATTTCGGCTGCCGGAGGAGCTGGAGGACTTTATTCCTCAAAACTTTTTCATCGGGGGGATTGGGGGTATTTTTCTGGTGTTTCATGTTCTGAAATTCGGTCAGCCGGTCGCGGCAAAGCGCGGAGCTTGAAAGCCATTGCGCTGAATGGCCGCGGGGACTGGCACTATGCTGTTCTAATCAATTGGCAAGCGTCCTTTGGAGTCCATTTTCTACCAGCCCGGAACGACGCTTGATAACTATTTCCGGGTTAAAGATCACATCGTCGGGATTGGTGCTGGAAGCCATGATGGCATTTCCGATTACAACCAGCTCATTTTTGAATCGTCGTTGAAAACTTTCAATCGAGCGTGATGGAAAACCTGCCGCATAGTGCATCACGTTTGTAGAAAATCAAGCGAAATCATTTTCGACCCGCCATTCGATCCGCGGAATAACATCGAAAAACGCGCCACGGCGGAATAGTATACCACCGTCCGATTCACTATGAGCGCATCGCAATTCATCTCCGGCCAATGGGTGGGGTTTTACAATTATTCCAGTCGTCCGAAAAAATACCTCATGGACTTGCTCCTCGAATTTCGAAATGGCGCCATCACGGGCGAAGGCGCCGACGGCCTCGGCATTTTTGTGATCTCCGGCGCCTATTCGGAGCGCGACGGGGAATGCACGTGGAACAAAACGTACGTTGGCAACCGCACCCACACCGTCGCATATCGCGGCTTCGGTGAGAAAAAGGGCATCTGGGGCACATGGACGCTGCCCCGCGCCAAGGGCGGTTTCCATATCTGGCCGCTATCGGATGGCGCCCCCCTCCCCGGGCTCGAGGAGGAAAAGCCGGAGGAACTGCCCCTCGTCGCGCCGGAACGCAAATAACTTCCGCAGTCATGTTACTTTGTTAAACATGGAAACCACGACGCTTTACCGGCCCATTGGCCAGCCGGAACTCGACCTCATCGCGGCCTCCGGGTTCCGCGAGTTTCCGCCACGCCTTTTCTGGCAGCCGATTTTTTATCCCGTCCTCAACGAAAACTACGCCATCCACATTGCCCGCGAATGGAACACGAAGGATGCCGAAAACGGCTCGGTGGGCTACGTCACGCGCTTCGCCGTGAAAAACGATTACCTTTCAAAATTTCCTCCGCAACGCGTAGGCAATGCCGAGGCCATCGAGCTATGGGTGCCCGCCGAAGAACTGGCGGAGTTCAACAAACACATCGTGGGCTTGATTGAGGTCATCCACGAATTTCGCAATGAAGAAAGCGGACGCGGATAAAGCGAAGTCGCGGTCCCTTCAATGCGTTCGATGCACCTTCTTGATAGCTTTGAGCAATCTCTCCGCCGCGTGCGTGACCGCCTTCCAGTCGTGGCCTTCCAGCGCTGATTTTGGTATCACCGCCGTCGAGACTGCCAGCGCCGCGCTGCCGGCTTCGAGATACGCCGCTGCGTTTTCGTGGGTGACGCCGGCTGTCGGGATGAGCTTGAGCATCGGCATCGGGGCCAGGATGCTCTTGATGTAGGCGGGGCCGAGGTTGTCGGCGGGGAAGATTTTCACGAAATCCGCGCCGCATTCATGCGCATGGTGCGCCTCGGTGGGTGTGTAGGCGCCACTGATCACGGGCTTGAGGTAGCGGTTGCACGTCTTGATGATGCCGGGGCTGGTGATCGGGGTGACCACGAATTGCGCGCCGATGAGGATTGCGGCGCGCGCCGTGTGAGGATCAAGCACGCTGCCGACGCCCATCACGATTTTGTCGCCGAATTTCTTTTTGATCGCGGCGATGGTGTGCAGTGCGTCGGGCGTGGTCATCGGGATTTCCATGACGTCGATACCGCCTTCGTGAAGGGCCTCGGCCACATGCATGAGCGGCGTCGAGGAATCCATGCGCAGGATGGCAAGCACGCCGAGGCCGGTGATGCGCGCGATGATTTCGGGTTTTTCCATACAACTGCCGCCATTCTGCCACAGACGGGCGGCGACAGGCACGCATATTAAATCGGCTTGCCCGCGCTGGCGCAAGCGGCTAGGCAGGAAGCGTGAAATACTGGCTGGTCAAATCGGAACCCTCCTCCTATTCGTGGCAAAGCCTGACGGCGGACAAAAAGACCGCCTGGACCGGGGTGCGCAATTTCATGGCGCGCAACAATCTCAAGGCGATGAAAAGCGGCGACACCGTGCTTTTCTATCACAGCGTGACGGAAAAAGCGGTCGTCGGCATCGCAAAGGTGGTGAAGGAGTCCTATCCCGACCCCACGGCCACGGAGGGCAATTGGCTGTGCGTGGATCTCGCCCCGGTGAAAGCGCTGAAGAATCCCGTGACCTTGGAAGTGATCAAGGCGGAAAAATCGCTCGCCCAGATGGTCCTGGTGCGCAGTTCGCGGCTTTCGGTGCAACCCGTGACGGCGGAGGAATTTGAAAAAATAATTAGTCTGGCGGAAACTTAGAAACTGGTCTAACCTAACTGACGCAAATCAACCAACAAAAACTCCCTCATTATGAAAAAACTCACCACGCTCCTCTCCATCGCAGCGGTCGGCTTAATGTTTGCGCTTCCGGCGCGCGCTGCCGACGACGACACGAAGACCATCAAGGGCGAAGTGCTCGACATGGCCTGCTACCTCGACCACGGCGCTTCCGGCGAAAACCATGCTGCCTGCGCCCAGAAATGCATCTCCAGCGGGCTGCCGGTGGGCATCAAGGACGCCGACGGCAAAGTTTACCTGATCATCGGGGCGCACAAGCCGCTGAACGATGAGCTGGCTCCCCTCGCCGCCAAGCAGGTGTCGATCAAGGGCAAGGTAGTTTCGCGCGACGGCATCAACATGATCGAGAACGCCGAGATCGTTAAATAACGGCCGGTGTTAGAACTCATTAAGGAGCACCTCCGGCAGCCGGAGTATATCCATGCGTTGCTGCGCGTGTTCCCGGTGGAGGGCCTTGCGCTGGGAATCCTCGCGCTTGCCATAGCGCTCGTAATGCGCAGCCGGCAAGCGCTGATCGTTGCGCTGGTGCTGGTGTTCATCTGCTCGGCGATGGCATACCCGGTGGTGAAGTTTGGCGAGCAGGGTTATGACCGCGTCGAGGCGATGACCAGTTCGGATGATGCGCACGCATGGCTGGAAGCCCACGCGTACCGGGGCACGAAAAGCCTTTACGTGTTTTACATTGTTGCGGCGATGTCCCTGGCCGCGCTTGGGGTGCCGTGGAAATTCCGCAAGACATCGCTGTCGCTGGCGGGCGCGACGCTGGTGTTGAGCCTCGTGGCCTTGTGTGTTGGCGCATGGATCGCCTACGCGGGCGGGCAGATCCGGCACAGTGAATTCCGTTACGGCACGCCGCCGGAGAAGCCCGACGTCTACGACACGATCCAGAACCACTAAGTTTGAGGCGGTTTTTCGCGTGCGAAGAGCTGGCGGTAAGCTTCGCGGGCATGGAGCGGCACGTTGGAAAAAGGATTGTAGATGATCACCAGCCAGTCGCGGTTCGCCTTGATGTCCACGCGGCAAAACACGTGGCCCCAGGAAAACTCGCGCTGGCCGCGGAGTTCGGTGGCGATCACGTGTTCGTGGAAAACGCGGCGCTCGGCGTCATCGGGTGTGCGGCATTCGTAAAACGCGTGCTCGTGGCTGAGGAAAACGCCTTCCACGCGATTTTCCGAACCGGTGACCACCTCGACCTGGAAATCGCCATGGTTCGATTTGTGGATTCCCAGTTCGTGCTGGTACCAACCCGCGATGGGGAGTTTGCGCCCGGAGACCCGGTGATGCTCCTTCCGCACGACCTCGCACAATAGCATTGGAAAATGGTGGTGCGGAAGAATCCGCACTCCCTTCTCGAACCCGACTTCTCCCGTGGCTGCGGTAATCATGGTTTGCGCCGGGGTTGTGAATCGGCGTTTACTCCCCCACCGGCTCCAGCGGCTTGGTGTCGTTGCCGCCATTCGTCCGGAATCGCGGGGCGACCGTATCGCCGGCCCCGGCGGTGTGGTTTAAAAACGCGAGGTGCTGCTTGATCACCGGGAGGATGCTCTCGGCGAAAGCCTTGATGTCGGTGTCGTGGGATTGCGCGCCAGCCTCGAAAATCGAAGCGTAATTTTGCAACTGGGCGAGCATTTCCGTGACATAGGCTTTGTCGAACTTCAGTCCCTTGAGCTTGTTGAGTTTGTCGGCGGCGGGGTTCTTTTTCGGGTTCAGGTTTTCGGGAAGCGCGAGGCCCTTGTTGATCGCCAGCAGCTTGATCTGCTCGCTCTGCACGGCGTTTTCCTTCGCGAGAGTGCGGCCGAAGGTGACGACGTCCGGGCTTTGCGCATGGGTCACCGCGATCTCGCCAAGCTCAGCCTGGATGTTCCCCTGCTCCGCGGCGGAGGTGAGGAATTGCATGTCGCGTCCGCCAAGGTCGCTGGTGATCAATTGGGGCTTTTTGGTTTCCTGCGCGCTGGCGGTGCAAAACGCGAGGAGGGGCAATGCAAATACTATTAAATAAAACCGGTCTGCTTTCATGATAGGGTGGACACCCGGCCATTATGCAAATCCTGGCGGAAATATCAATTACCTACTCCGCGAGTTTCTTCACGAGGATTTGATCGACCACCGCGGGGTTCGCCTTGCCTTTGGAAAGTTTCATCACCTGGCCCTTGATGGAATTGATCGCCTGCGTCTTGCCGGCCTTGTATTCGGCGACGGCCTTCGCGCTTGCGGCAATGGCCTGGTCGCACATTGCCTCGATCGCCCCGGTATCGCTCACCTGCTCGAGACCTTTTTCCTTCACGATCACACCCGCGGGTTTTCCGGTTGCGAACAT
>DASZPK010000037.1:0-10085 GCA_035550335.1 Chthoniobacteraceae bacterium
CGAATCGGCCGACCCGACCGAGATCGCGGCGTCGCTGCGGCAGATGGTGGTGGATGGCGTGCCCGTGATGGAGTTCCACCGCGAGGAACGCAGGCTCGAGGACGCGTTCGTCGACATGTTAAACAAAATTAAAGCAAACTAAGCATGGTTGCCACGATCCAAAAGGACTTCGCCGACTGGCTCAGCCCCATGATCGTGAAGGAATTGCGCCAGGGGATGCGCGCCCGCGTGTTCGTGATGGCGTTCCTGCTCATCCAGGGATCCATGATTTTCAGCGTCATGCTCAGCGTGGCGGCGGCGACCGACGCCATGGGCGCCCGCGAGATGGCGGACACGGTTTTCTGGTTCATCAACGGCGCGCTGTTCCTGGTCGTGCTTCCCTGCCGCGGATTCACCATGCTCTCGAGCGAAACCAAGGGGAACATGCTGGAGTTGTTGTTTTTCACCGGCTTGTCGGCGACATGGGTCGTGCTCGGAAAATGGCTCGCGAATGTGGTGCAATCCCTTCTTATTGCCATCTCGGTGCTTCCGTATCTGGTCCTCCGCTATTATCTCGGCGGGATCGATGTCGTCACCGACACGATCATTCTCGCCGACCTGCTTTTTTTCTCCGCCATGCTCGACTCGGTCGCCATTGTGGCCTCCGCATTCCACTCGTGGTTCCTGAAAGGCGTGGCGCTGGCCGTCCCGCTGCTCCTCCTGCTTGTGGTGGGCGCTCCGGTCGCCGCCAGCGCGACGCTGGCAAGCACGTTGATTTTGTTCCTCCTGCTGGGGCCCGTTTTTCTGTTGATGATGTTTGCGATAGTCACACTCCGTATCAGCACGCCGGGAGGGGAGAGGGCCGATGATTAACGACGATTTCAGCGACCGGCTCAGCCCGATCATGGTCAAGGAATTGCGCCGCGGCTTGCGGAGCGGGGTATTCGTGACCGTGTTCCTTTTCGTGCAGGCGTTGATGATCTTCAGCGTGAGCCTTCGCGTCCTCGCCATGGGAAACGGTTTCGCGCGGCCCGTGGCCGAGGGATTGTACTGGGTGATCATCGGCGCCCTGCTGCTGGTGGTGCTCCCCTGTCGTGGACTGAATGCGCACCAAGGCGAAGTGAAAAGCAACACAATGGAGCTTTTGCTTTTCTCGGGTTTCCCGGTCTCCGAGGTCATCTACGGCAAATGGAAGGCCATTGTCGCGCAGACCATCCTGCTCATGTCCACGGTGCTTCCCTACGCGGTGCTGCGCTATTTCATCGGCGGGGTGGACCTCGTGAATGACTTGGAATTGATCAGCGTGCTTTTTTTTCTTTCCCTGCTTTTCACGGGTTTTGCGGTGTTGCTTTCCTCATTCACCTCGATCATCGCGAGGCTCTGCCTTTACGGGGTGACCCTCCTGTTCACGTTCGGTGTCATGACCGAGGTAAGCAACGTGGGCCATGTGCTCTTGGTGGTGTGCCTCATTTGTTTCAACGCCGTCGTCGCGGTCACCATATTCCGCCTGGGCCCGGCCGGCAGAAAGCGCGCGCCATGATTAAAAGCGATTTCAGCGACCGGTTCAGCCCGATGATGGTGAAGGAATTGCGCCAGGGATTGCGCAGCGGCGTCTTTGTGGCCGTGTTCCTTTTCGTCCAGGGGCTGATGATTTTCTGCGTCTTTCTCACGGTGGCCGCGGCTGGGGCTCGCGGCGGCGAGAGCAGCGCCGATTTCCTTTTCTGGATGGTCAACGGCATCCTGCTGCTCGTGGCCATGCCGGTCCGGGGGCTCAACGGCCATTCGGGCGAGGCGATGGGGAAGACGCTGGAGCTTTTGTTGTTCACGGGGCTGACGCCGGGCAAAATCGCGCGCGGCAAATGGAAGGCCATCGTCGCGCAAACTGCGATCGTCACGTGCTCGGTACTCCCCTACGTGGTGCTGCGCTACTTCATCGGCGGCGTCGACCCGCTGGTGGATTTGCTCGTCTTGGGCGCGCTCCTCACTCTTTCAATCATGCTGACTGCGTTCAGCGTCGCAATTTCGCCGCTGCGCTCCATGGCCGGAAAACTCATCATTTTTGCCATGTCACTGTTTCTCTTTCCCATGATTTTGGGAGGTGTCATCGCGGCGGTGGAGGGCGCGCCCGAACTGCTGATTTTCACGTTCCCCATGGCACTGATATTTTTCCTGGCGACCTACGGCACCGCGCTGGGCCGCAGGGAGGCAACCGGGTATTATGCAACCAACGATTGAACCATGATTGAAAAAGACTTCAGCGACTGGCTCAGTCCGATGCTGGTGAAGGAGATGCGCCAGGGATTCCGCTCCCGCGTATTCGTGTTCGCGTTCCTCCTCATCCAGGGCTTGATGATTTTTTGCGTGTTGCTGGGACTGAATTTTTCGGCGGGGGACTCCGACTTTTCCAACACATTTTTCTGGTTCATCATTTGCGCCCCTCTGCTGCTCCTGCCTTTGCTCGGCCTCAACGTGCTCGGGAGCGAGATCAACCAGAACACGATGGAACTGCTTTTTCTCACGCGCCTCTCGGCATGGCGGATCGTGGTGGGAAAATGGACCGCCATCGTCGCGCAGATGCTCTTGATTGTCTGCTCTGTGCTGCCGTACCTGGTGCTGCGGTACTTCATCGGCGGCGTGAATCTCCTCGACGACCTGAGCTTCCTTGCATGGCTCTTCTGCACCTCGGCCATCCTCACCGGCGTGGCCATCGCCAGCTCGCCGTTTTACCGCTCGATGCTGACGAAGCTGTTTGTGATCGTCGGCGCGATCATCCTGGCGATCATGTTGATGGGATTTCTGGAGAACCCGGCCAATGCCATATCGATGACCGGCGTCGATGCCGCGCAATTGACCGCGATCGCCCTCTGCCTCGGGCCGCTTTTCCTGCTGCTGATGTTCGAAACCGCGGTATCCAAGATCGCGCCGCCGGCGGAGAACCACTCCTTCCGCAAACGCCTGATTGGTCTCGTGATTCTCGGCGCGATTGCGGTGCTTAACCACGGGGCCATTGCCAAAACAGACCTCCTCATGGTGCTGGGCGCCGCGCTGGTGCTGCCAATCTGCCTCACCGCGCTGTGTGAGGAAGTCAAACCGATCCCCTCCATTTACCTGCCGTTTGTAAAACGCGGTTTCCTGGGCCGGATTATCGGAATGGTTTTTTATCCCGGCTGGCCTTCCGGGCTCGTCTTCACGATCCTGGCGTTCGGGATCTATCTGGCGATCTTCTTCCGGGATCGAAACATGACCGAAAGAAGCATGCTGCTCATTATTTCCATGGCGGGCGCACTCGTGATGCCGGCGGCGGTTGAAAAGATTGCGTTTACCAAGCTGCGCAAGCCGGCGGTCGTTTATTATTCGCTGCAGGCGTTCATGGCAATCGTTTGCGTCCTCGCAAGCATGCTCAAGGACACGTCGCTGGAGAGGTGGATGCTGGCTGCCTCCCCGTTGCCGACGAGCGTCTTTTTCCTGGAGGCATTCGATAAGATTGATACCGTGGACCGCTCGACTTACACGCTCACCAGCATGGTGGTCCTCGTTATCAGCCTTGCCGTGCTGCTGGTCAAATGCATCGGCCCTCGGCGACAGATCGCCGCTTATGAAAAGCAGGCCCGCGAAACCCTCATGAAAAAACCGGCCCCAGCGCCGGAAATCGCCAATGCAAGCGCGGCCTGACCAAGAGACTTTGCGCGGCATCCAGGCCCGTATGAAGGGCGTGGCGGACCGGCTTCGCCTTCCATTCCGCAGCCGCACGTGGCGCGGGCAGAGCGGGAACTGGATCGGGGCCGGCACCGGCAGCTCGATCGATTTTCAAGACCATCGCCCCTATCTCCCCGGCGATGACCCGCGCTACATTGACTGGCAGGCCTACGCGCGCACGGGCAACTACACGATGAAGCTCTACCGCGAGGAGGTGAGCCCGCTCGTCGATCTCGTGTTCGACGCCTCGGAATCGATGTTCCTCGATTTCGAAAAAATGCAGCGCGCGCTGGAGTTGCTCTATTTCTGTGTCGAAAGCGCCCTGCAATCCTCGGGGGCGCTGCGCTGCTATTTCGCGCAGGATGGAAAGGTTTCTTACACGCCCGTCGAACAATTGATCGCCGACCCGCCGTTTGCCGGGGCGCGCAGCAACGCCACCGCGCCTGCGCTGGAAAAAGTGCCGTGGCGCCAGGGCTCGATGCGCGTGTTGATTTCCGATTTGCTTTACGCTGGCGCGCCGGAACTGCTGCTCGCCACGCTCGGCATGTCGAAGGGACGCCCGCTCATCTTCGCGCCGTACTGCAAGGCGGAGTCCGAGCCGGACTGGCTCGGCAACGTGGAATTGATCGACTGCGAGTCGCAGCAGCGGCGCGACCAGCGCGTGGAGGCGGCCCTGCTCGCGCGCTACAAGGAGACTTACGCACGGCATTTTTCGCTCTGGCGCGATGCCTGCCTGCGGCAGGCGGTCGTGCTCGCGCGAGTGCCGGCGGCGATGGATTTTTCAGACGCGGCACACATGGAGGCCATCGGCTCGGGAGCCTTGGAAATCCGATGAACCTCACGTTTGCAAACCCCGCCGGAATGTGGGCGCTGCTCGGAATCCCCGCGATCGTGCTGATCCACTTCCTGCAAACCAAATCGCGCCGCGTGTATGCGAGCACGCTCTTCCTGCTCGACCCGCTCGCGAAGGAAAGCACCGGCGGGAGCAAAATCGAGCGGCTGCGCAATTCCGTGCCCCTCTGGCTGCAATTGCTGGCGGTGCTGCTGCTGGCGTGGCTGCTCTCGGCGCCGCGCTGGATCAAGGCCGATTCCACCCAGAGCGTGGTGGTGGTGCTGGACAGTTCCATGGCGATGCGCGCATTCCAAGACAACCTGAACAAGATGCTTCCCGAACGCCTCCGCGAGCTTTCGAAGGCGGCGGCGAAAACCGACTGGGTGGTGATGGAAACCGACCTCACGCGGCCCGCGATTTATTCCGGCGGCAACGTGGAAGCGCTGGCCGAGGCGCTCGGCAAATGGAAGCCGAATCTCGGCTCACACGATCCCGGCCCGGCTTTGCGCCTGGGCCAAAGCCTGCTGCACCAACACGGGCTGCTCGTTTTTGTCTCCTATCGCCAGGCCGACCTGCCCCCCGGCGCGCAATTGATCGCAGTCGGCAAACCGACGGCCAATTGCGGGTTCGCCGGCTTCCGCTTCGACGCCGACAAAAACACCTGGCACGCGCTCGTGAAAAACTACGGCGACACGCCGCAGCAGCGCCAATGGTGGGTGGACGCGGGCGGTCAAAAAATCGCGCCGGAACAAATCATGCTGCAGCCGAACCAGGCGCTCGCATTGAAAGGGACTTTCCCCGGGGGCGTGCAGGCGTGCGCGTTGCGGCTCGACCCGGATGCGTTTACCGTGGACGACAGCCTCCCCATGGTCCTCCCGCAACCGAAACGCCTTAAAATCTTTTCGCCGGCCGGCACGCCGTTTTCCGATTTCTTCGGCAAGCTCGTGCAGAGCATCCCGGCTGTGGACACCGTGGTGCCCGCGACCGGCACGCCCGACGTCGAGCTGGCCGTGTATGATCCCCTGCTTCCCTCGCTACCGCCCGGGGCGGCCATCGTGTTCCTGAAAGAACCGGCCCCGCGCGACAAATACGTGGCCGGGGAAATTGTCGCCGAGCGCGACCCGCTGACGGACAGCCTCGCGTGGCAGGGGCTGCTTTGCAAGGAGACGCTCAACATCCCCAAGCGGGAAGGCGACCGCGCGCTGCTCTGGCAGGGAGAGCGCCCTTTGATTATCCTGCGCGGCGGCGTGAAACCGCAGTTGCTTTTCAATTTCGACATCGAGCAATCCAACGCGGAACGGCTGCCCGCGTTCGTGATTTTGCTCCATCGTTTTGTCGAATCGATCCGCGACGCCAAAATCGCCCCCGAAACGGCCAACGTCGAAACCAACCAGCTTCTGCACGTGACTGTCGACCCCGGGGGAAAACCGGTGGAGCTCCATACGGAGGACGGCGCGCCGGATATCGTCGTCGCTCCCGCGCAGGCGGAAACGTTGCGCGCGCCCGTCGAGCCGGGATTTTTTGAAGTGAGGCAGGGCAACCTGGTGCTGCTGAAAGCCGCGGCACATTTTACCGATACGCGCGTGGCGGACCTGCACGATGCGCAAACCATCGACGGATTGAAGGGCGCGACCCTTGCCGCGATCACGGAGAAAAACAGCCGCAAGGATTTCCTTCTGCCGGTCTGGATTCTCCTGGCGGCGGGGACTTTTGTGCTGAATTGGGCATGGCCCGGGAGGACTTCCTGATGCGATTCGCGCAGCCCGAGTGGTTTGTTTTACTTCCGTTAATCGTGGCGGCGCTCTTCGTG
The DNA here is from genome assembly GCA_035550335.1 of Chthoniobacteraceae bacterium. Lineage (GTDB taxonomy): Bacteria > Verrucomicrobiota > Verrucomicrobiia > Chthoniobacterales > Chthoniobacteraceae > DASZPK01. Next base: position 6,318 of record DASZPK010000037.1, read on the forward strand.
CCGAAACTCCGCCTGCGCAAACCGCTGCGGATCATCTGCCTGCTGCTCACGGTGGTGGTGCTGGCCCAGCCGCAGGTGCGCCGGCTCGGGCGCGGCCTCGACCTCTGGGTGCTCGAGGACCACTCGGCCTCGTGCGCGGACGTGCTCGAGGCCCGGCTGCCGGAATGGGAAAAATTGCTCGAGCGCTCAAAATCGCCCTACGACCATATTTTCTACGTCGATTACGCGGACGAGACGGAACTGCGCGATGAATTGAACGCCATCACGTTCGACGGCAGCCGTGAATTCACCCACACCGCGACCGCGATCCGCTTCGCGCTCGCCCGCATGTCGAACGACCGCACCAACCGCGTGCTCGCGATCACGGATGGTTACAGCACCGAGCCGCTCACCGACATCGGCGAACTTCTGGTGCGACAGCACGTGCCGATGGATTTCCGGCTCGCTCCCGAGAGCGGCTCGCACGATTTCCGCGTGGACAAGATCGACCTCCCGCCAAAGGTGCAGATCGGCGAGCCATTCCTCGTGGAGCTCCACGTCTCCGGAGACGCGGACGCGGCGGTCCCCTTCGAAATCGCGCGCGATGGCAAGGTGATTGTGCACGACAAGGTGTCTGTTTCGGCCGGCACAGGCTACGTACGCTTTACCGATCGCGTCGTAGATCCCGGTTCGCACAAATACACGGCGCGGATTTACCCGGCCGAGGATGCCCACCCGGGGAACAACGCCGGCGAAAACTGGATCGAGGTCGCCGGCGGCCCGCGCGTGCTTGTGGTGTCCGGCTACACGGACGACCCGCTCGTAAACGTGCTGCGTGCGCAGGGGTTCGAGGTCGAACTGGTGACCGATCCCGCCGATCTCAACGTGGGAAAATTATCCGGCGCGAAAGTCGTGATGTTAAACAATGTTCCCGCCTACCGGCTGCCAAACGACTTCCTGCACGCGCTCGATTTTTACGTGCGCAACCAGGGGGGCGGCCTGCTCATGGCGGGCGGAAAATTCAGCTTCGGCGCGGGCGGCTATTTTGGCTCGGCCATCGACGACCTGCTGCCGGTCTCGATGGAATTGCGCGAGGAGCACCGGAAGCTCGCCGTGGCGATGGTGATCGTGATGGACCGTTCGGGCAGCATGGCGTGCGCCGCCGGGAACGGTGTCACGAAAATGGACCTCGCCGACGAAGGCGCCGCGCGCGCGGTCGAATTGCTCGGCGCCCAGGATGCCGTGGCCGTTTTCGCCGTGGACACCGAAGCGCACCGCATCGTTCCGCTCACCACGGTGGGCGGCAACCAGCCGGCAATCACGCATGACATCCGGCGTGTGGTCAGTTCGGGCGGCGGCATTTATTGTTACACGGGGCTCACAGCGGGCATGCAGGAGTTGAGCAAGGCCGCCGCAGGCACGCGGCATATTGTGCTTTTTGCGGACGCTAACGACGCCACGCAGGAAGGCGGCGATTACAAGACGCTCGTGGATTCACTCGTGAAACAGGGCGTGACCGTGAGCGTCATCGGCCTGGGCGGCCCGCATGATTCGGGCGCGGATTTACTCCGGCTCATCGCCAAGGAGGGCCAGGGCCGCATATTTTTCAATTCGAACCCGAACGATCTGCCTAACGTCTTCGCGCAGGAGACCGTGGCCATCGCGCGCTCGGCGTTCCTCGACAAGCCGGTGCAATTGACCCCCACAGCCGGGTGGATGGAAATCGCCGCGCGTCCGCTGAAATGGCTCGATACGGTGGACGGCTACAACCTCAGCTACCTTCGCAAGGACGCCACCGCGGCGCTCTTCTCGAAGGACGACTACAACGCGCCGCTCGTGGCCTACTGGCAGCGCGGCATCGGGCGCTCGGTGGCGATTTCGTTCCCGCTCGGCGGCGATTTTTCGCAGCACGTGCGCGGCTGGAATTCGTACGGCGATTTCATGCAGACCCTCACCCGCTGGCTCATGGGCGAGGAAATGCCGAAAGGCATCGGCCTTCGCACGCATGTGGATGGAACGCAATTGCAGCTCGACCTCCTGCATGACGATAGCTGGGAGGAAAAATTCTCGCAGCAAGGGCCGAAGCTCGTGATTGAGGAGGGCGCGAACGGCAAGGCGCAGGAGATCACGTGGCAGCGCCTCGAGCCGGGGCATTACCAATGCACGATCCCGCTTTCCGCCGGGAAATGGATCCGCGGCGCGGTGCAGGTCGGGAAGTCCGCTTTCAATTTCGGCCCCATTGTGGCGGGCACCGACCCGGAGTGGACGTTTGATCGCGCGCGCGTGACGGAACTCAGGGACGTTTCGCACCTCAGCGGCGGGCAGGAAGTGAACGACCTCGCGAATATCTGGCAGTCGCCGCGCAGGATGGAGTTCAGCGACATCCGGAACCCGCTGCTCATCGTGCTGCTCTCCCTTTTTGTTTTTGAAACGCTCGCGACGCGATTGGGATGGCGCCTCCCGGATTTTGTCGCAAGTGCTGTTCCCCGCCTGCCGAAGATCCGATTGCCGAAAAAAGCGCCGCGTCCCGCTCCAGCGGTCCCGTCAATATCGCCCATCCAGCCGGTTCCGACCGCCGCCGCGAAGAGTCCGCCGGCGACGAAATCCGAGCAGCAACGCAGCCGCATCTTCCGCGCGGCGAAAAAGCGGGATTGAGCGGGCGACCCACCGACTCAGGCGGTGAGGTGGTCGCGGACGTTGATGCTCGCGCCGATGACGACGATGAGCTTGTTCACGTCGATCGGCTTGGTGAGGTATTGGGTCGCCCCCTGCTTGAGCATTTGCTCGATGCGCGGCGGGCGCGTGTCGGCGCTCATGACCACGATGGGCGCCTGGCTCGTGGAAGGGGCGACGCGCAGTTTTTGCAGCACCTCCTCGCCCGCCTTGTCGGGAAAATCGAGGTCGAGGAGGATGAGATCGGGCGGATTTTGCAGCGCCATTTGCAATCCCTGGCGGGCATCCTGCGCAAAGAGCAGGCCGATCTTGCGGTACGGCTTGAGGAGTTTTTCGACGAGGCGCACGTTGGAGATGTCTGCCTCGATGTAAAGCACGCGCGAGGTCGCCGCCAGCGCGGATTTCTCGCGCGAGGTGAGGCGCTCATCGGAGAGGCGCTCGAGTTTTTGCACGGGACTGGAAGCCATAGGCAATACGACGGAGAAGGTGCTCCCCTCGCCCGGCACGCTCGAGACTTCCAGCGCGCCATCCATCAATTCCACGAGACGCTTGGAAAGCGCGAGGCCGAGGCCGGAGCCCTCGATTCCCTCCTGGTCCGCGCCGAGCCGCTCGAAGGGCGTGAAAAGCTGGGAGAGTTTTTCCGCGGGGATGCCGCTGCCCGTGTCTGTGACGCTCACGGCGAGCTTGTTGCCGGCGCGCTCGGCACACCAGACGGTGACGCGCCCCTCGGGCTTGTTGTATTTCACGGCATTGGAAAGCAGGTTGTAAAACACCTGTTGCAGGCGCTGGCTGTCTGCGATCACGTGTTTTACGCCGCGGCTGTTGAGCTGGTCCACAAACTCGATGCGGCGCTGGGCGGCGATGGGGCGCGCCTGCTCGATGGCGGACAGCATGACCTCGCCCACCGGGAGCACATGGAGCGAAAGAGAGACCTTGTCGGCATCGATGCGCGAGATGTCGAGAGCCTCGTCGATGAGCGCGAGGAGGTTTTTGCCGGCCTTCACGAGGTGCTGCGCGCTCTCGACGTGCTCGGTCTCGGCGAGGTTCATCTCCAAAAGCTGGCTGAAACCGAGGACGACGTTGAGCGGCGCCCGCAACTCGTGGCTGAGCCGGGTG
>DASZPK010000038.1:0-5272 GCA_035550335.1 Chthoniobacteraceae bacterium
AAATAAGGGGGGGTGAATCCGGGAAAATCATGGGGGCATTTTCCCACCCGTTCCGTCTGATCCAATGATGAAACGGCTCCTCATTCTTTTCGCGGCGTTCGTGTTCCTGGCACCCGCACCGCTGGGCTTCGCGGCAAGCGAGGAGTTCGAGATCCCGCCTGAAAAGCCCAATCAAAACGGTTTCCACTTCGAAACAACGGCCAAGGCCACCGCGGACGGCATGATTGAGTTTCGGATCGTGGTCACCGCAAAGCAGAACATGGAGGTCCATGCCACGACTGCCTTGGGTTTTTGGAAGCTCGACAAAAGCGGGGTCAGGCGTGCCAGCGGCAACGATCTGTCCCAGCAGAAAGACGGCGATTCCATTACATGCGTCTTCAAGGTGCAGGAAAAATCCCTGGATGATTCGGATTATCGATTCATTTTCACCAACTTTGACGAAAAGATAATCAACGGCAAACTGGTACGATTCCCGGACGCGGACATATACGTCTTGAAGCTTAAGGACTACTATAAAAAGCCGGGCGTTCCTGCCGCTGTTGCGCATTAAAAAACCACCCATGCCATGAAACGCATTTTCTTTTTCTTCGCGGCGTTCCTGATTTTGGTTCCCGCCCCGCAGTTGTTCGCGGAGAGCGTAGTCGAGGACGTTCCGCCCGCCAAGCCCGACTCGGGCGGGTTTCATTTCGACGTGACGGCCAAGGCTGGCGCAAACGGCACGATTGATTTCCAAGTCGTGATCACGCCAATAGTCACGCGGAAAGGGAAACATGCGGATTTTGTCCAACCCAGCACCGTTCTGGGCGTGGCAAAAATCAACCCAAATACTGAAACGATCTCCACGCTTCAACAATTGGCCCAGCAGAGCGATGGCAAGTCCATCACTTGCGTCTTTACGGTGCAGGAGAAATCCCTGGAAGACCCGGATTACTGCTTCATCTTTACCAACTACGTCGAGCGCGTGGTCAACGGCAAGGTCGAGATGATGCCCTCGTCGGATATCTATCTCGTACGGCTCAAGAATTTCTATAAAAAGCAGCAGCCGGGCGCCGCCGCCGCTGGGGCACATTAAAAAATAATCCTGCGCTGATTTTTTTTCGGGAGCATTTTTCCGGCGATCCCGTCTGACCCCTTGAGCCGCAATTTCGCCCCATGAAGAAGACGCCCTCTCTCCTCGCCTTGATGCTGGCTGCCGCCATTCCTTCCATCCCTTTAAACGCGGCGGATCCCGCCCCGGCTGCGCCGCCTCCGCCAAACCCGCACATTGATTACGACGGCTTCCTGGCCGATGCCGCCGAGGTCGGCAAACTGCGCGAAAGCCACCGCGTCACCGAGCAGGATTTTCTCAAGATGTCCGCCGAGCCGGGCACGATCATTTTCGACGCGCGCAACGATGACAAATACGCCCTGCTCCACATCAAGGGCGCCGTGCATCTCGACCTCACCAACGCCACCGCCGCCGACCTCGCGAAGGTGATCCCCGACAAGACCACGCGCATCCTGATTTATTGCAACAACAACTTTGAGAACGAGCCCGAGGCCTTCGCGGGCAAGGCCGACCGTGCGTCGCTGAATATCTACACGTTCAACACGCTTTACGAATACGGCTACAAAAATGTCTTCGAGCTCGGCCCGCTCCTCGACATCAAGAAGTCGATCCTCCCTTTTGAAGGCATGAAGGCCAACGCGCCGGCAGGACAAGCCAAACCGGTCCAGCCCAGCCAGCCATAAAAACAATTGCGGTCATGATGGGGTAAATAACCGCCCCGGAGAGCCTTTACCGGCTTTCCGGGGCCGGTTCCCCCTTCGGGGGCGGGACTTCCACCTTCGGCTGCGGCGTGAGCGACACCTGAACCGTGCTCCCCGCGGGCGGCAGCTCGTATGTGATCATCGTGAAATGCGCGCGCTGCGGCTTTTTGCGATCCGCCCTTGGCGCCGGGAAATATTGCGACGTGAATTTGCGAATCTGCGCGCCGTCCGGCCCCATGATGACGATATCCACGGAGTGCACCGTTTGGGCCGGCGTATGCGGCGCGATGCTGATCCCGCCCGAGATCACCAGCCCGTAGTGCTGCACGCGCGCCTGCGCATGGGTAATGCCGACCGGCCCGCCGGAAGCCTGGATCGACACATCGACTCGGGCCATCTGCCCCGCCGGCGGCGCCGCGCATCCCGCGAGGGCGAGACACGCCAGCAGCACAACGGCCCGCGGGCGCATCGGTAGGGGCAACTTCATCATGACTCGTTTTAGCCGATGCGCGCGCCGGCATCAATATGCTTTGCATCGCGGGGGTTCGGATGTATTTTGGCGTCAGCCATGGCTTTGTTCGTCATCATTTTCCTGATGGTCACGATGGTGCTCGTCGGCGTGGGTTTCGCCTTCGGCTTGCTGGCGGGAGCGCTTGCGTTCGTGCTGGTTTCGCTCGGGGTCGTTTCGTCGTCCGTCGTTGTCGGCATCCGCAGGCGGAGCGCGCAGGCGGGCGTGCGCACGTTTCTGCTGCTCTGCGGCGCGCTGGGCGGCGTGCCGGCCGGGATGTTTTGCGCGTGGTTCGGCGTCTCCTTCCTGCAGGCCGCGGGGGATGACGCGAAAATCCTCGTCTATGGCGGCTTGAGCGGCGCGGTTGGCGGCGTGCTTGTCGCGCTGCTATTCGATTACATCCTCCGCAATTCCGCCAACGGCATCGCGGGACTGTTTAAAAACCTGCGCGCGCGGAAAGCGGCATTGCCCGGCGGCGGGAAGGCATAAAGCGCCGGCAAGACCCGTTTACCGGTCGAGGTCCTCGATCAGGTTCGCCATGTTGACGGCATAGATGCAGTGCTTTTCGCCTGCATAATCCAGGGCGAAAGCCTTTTTGTTTTGCCGCATCCAGTGCGATTGGTCCGGGGTGGCCAAGGCGAACAGGGCCACCCTCACCACCCATCCCCCGTTTTGCGCGTGAAAGCCAAACTCCCCATAAAACAACGTTACACGATTTCCCTTGAAAACCACATTGATTCGCTGCGACGCGGAAAACGTATACCTGTGGGATTCCTTGGCCGCTTGGCTCACCCATCCCTGGACATCAGGCAGCGACGGCTCTTCAAAACGGTTCGCACCCAGGATGCGTTGCAGGTTCCGCTTGTCCCGCGCGCGGGTATTGTAAGCATACGCGAGCCCGCAACAAATCATCGCGGCCCACACCGCATCAAACGCAATGTGAATCGCAGCTTTTCCCCATGCCGCTGTTTCAGTCATGCGATGTGGGTGATTTCAGTTACACGCCCTTCCGTTTGACCGGTTTCACCTTCCTCGCGACCAGCCCGACGCACGCCTCGTAATCCTCCTGAGATTGGAATGCGCTTCGCGGGAACCAGTGGAAATTGTATTTGCCTTGGTAGAGCAGGATGCCCTCCTTTGCCAGCACCGCGCTGCGGAGCGCATCCCACTTCAATTGCGTTTGGGATTTGCCGTTGTGGATCGCCACGGAATCCTCCGAGAATTTCCCCTCCACCGTGCCGCCTTCCGCCTGGCGCCGCTCGATGACACGCCGCATCGTGCGCGCAATGAAGGACGGAATACAAAGACAGACGATCCCGATCGCCAGCGGCATCAGCGCGCCGGGCCCGAATGCCAGCGCCGGCAGCGAGAGGAGGACCATGACTCCGCCCAAGGTCCAGAGCACCACCCGGTTAACCAGCCCCGCGCCCTTCTGGTGGAGTTCCCAGCCGGGGAGGGCTGTCTCCAAAACGAACGGATACGATGCGGTGATGGTTTTTGTCGCGTCCACGTTCTACTCCTTCAGCCACCGGGCGATGTCGCGCGCCCAGTAAGTCACAATTAAGTCCGCGCCGGCGCGTTTAAACGCTGTTGTCAGTTCCAGCACCGTGGCGCGCTCGTCGAGCCAGCCGTTTTGCGCGGCGGCCTTGATCATCGCGTACTCGCCGCTCACGTTGTAAACCGCCGTGGGCATGCCGAAACGCTCCTTCACCCGCCATAGCACGTCGAGGTAAGGGAGGCCCGGCTTCACCATCACGATGTCGGCGGATTCCTCGATATCGAGCGCCACCTCGCGCAGCGCTTCCAGCGCGTTGGCGGCGTCCATCTGGTAAGTCTTGCGGTCGCCGGCTTTCGGCGCGCTCTCCGCGGCGTCGCGGAACGGGCCGTAGAACGCGGAGGCGAATTTCGCGGCGTAGCTCAGGATGATCGTCTCCTTGTGCCCGGCTTCGTCCAGCGCGGAGCGGATCGCGCGCACGCGGCCGTCCATCATGTCGCTCGGGGCCACGATGTCGGCCCCGGCGGCGGCGTGGGAGACGGCGGTCTTCGCCAGCAATGCGAGCGACTCGTCGTTGAGCACGCGCGCGTGGCCCCCCTCGAATTCGGTGATGCCGCAATGCCCGTGGCTCATGTATTCGCAGAGGCACACATCGGTGATCACGGCGATTTTGGGCGCGGCCTTCTTGATTGCGCGCACGGCCTTTTGCACCACGCCGTCCTTCGCGTAAGCCCCCGACGCCCGCTCGTCCTTTCTGGCCGGGATGCCGAAAAGCAGCACGCTACGGATCCCCTCCTTCTCCGCGGCCGCGGCCTCCGCGGCCGCTTCCTTGACGGTGAATTGAAACACGCCCGGCATGCTCGCCACAGGCGCTTTTTGCCTCACCTTCTCGCTCACGAACAGCGGCAGGATCAAATCCTCAACCTCGACCGCCGTCTCGCGCACGAGGCGGCGGATCGTATCCGTTGCGCGCAGACGGCGCGGGCGTTTCAGAATGCCAGGGGATTTTTTGTTGGGCCGGGGCATGGGCGAGTTAACCGTTGATACTTGTGCCATTTTCCGCTGAACTCAACCCCGAACTGACCCGCCTGCTTGAAATCACAGCCCCTCCGCAAGCCGAAGCGCAACGCCACCCGCAAAAAAGCGCAGCCGTATTTCCTGCTCATCGACGTGAGCAACTCTTTCACCAAGCTCGCCCTCGCCAGCCGCGCGAAGCTCCTCGAGGTGAAAAAAATCCCCACGCCCGGGCTCACCGCCAAGGCGCTCAAAAAAGCCGCCGGCTCGTGGGAATTCGACACCGCAGTGGTCTCCTCCGTGGTGCCGAAAACCCAAAAGGCGCTTAAGAAATTCCTCAAGAAAAAGAAAACGCTCACCGTGGGCCCCGATCTCGATCTCGGCGTGGGCATCGATTACCCGAAGCCCGCCTCCATCGGCGCCGACCGCCTCGCGAACGCCGCCAGCGTGGTCGCCCTCTTTGGCGCGCCGGCGGTGGTGGTCGATTTTGGCACGGCGGTGACGTT
>DASZPK010000039.1:0-1674 GCA_035550335.1 Chthoniobacteraceae bacterium
CTTGATGTGCCACGCAATGAGATTCGCCAGGTTGCCGTGCGTGACCTCCACGCCCTTCGGCTGGCCGGTTGAGCCCGAGGTGTAAATGATGTACGCGAGTTGGCCGAACTCCACAGCGGCCCCGGGCGCCTGCGCGGGCCACGCGTCGATGGCGGCTTTGTCCGCGGCGGCATCGAGCACCACGATTTTCGCACTCGAAGTGGCAAAACGCCCGGCGAGTTCCCCCCGCGTCACGACCACCGGCACGCCGGCATCGCGCACGATAAACTCGAGCCGTTCCGCCGGGTGCGACGGGTCCATCGGCAGATAAGCCGCCCCGCATTTTAGGATCGCGTACGCCGCGATCACAAACTCCGGCGACCGCTCCAGGCAAAGCCCCACCGGGATTTCCGGCCCCGCGCCGAGGGACAAAAGATGATTCGCGAGCTTCGATGCGCGGCGCTCGAGCTCCCCGTAAGTGACCTGCGCGCCGCCCGTGGCCAGTGCCACGCCATCCGGGTTGCGCCCCGCTTGGGCCGCTATGAGGCGGTGCGTCAAATTTTCCGGCGTGATGGATTGGGCATTCATGGATTACATCAATAAACGGCCATCTTGGGACCCACCGTGCTTGTCATTCCCGATTGGTTCGGTGCCCGGGACTTTCCTTCCGCCGCACCATTTTGCAAAGCTTTTTCGAGTGGCCATATAAGCCCGATTTATAGCAAAACTCGTTCCCTTCCAGAGAGAACAGCCCGCTAGACTGGAAAACGCTACAAGAAATAAACAGAAACCAGCACAGGAACAGCCTCCTGGGGTGACAGCCTGTCGCAATCAGCGCCCGGCATCGCCCATGTCCACCAGTTGGACATTGTAACACTCACGCCAGTCCGGCGTCTCCATGCGCTTCGCGAAACGGTCGATGGCGGCCACCGGCACGCGGGTTTCGTCGGGGCGTTTGGCATTGCGGCGGAGGACTGCGGCGCGGTCGGCGTGCAGGAAAACCAGGCGCGTGCGCGCGCCGTAGGCGTGGCAGAGTTGCAGGAAACCGCGGCGCAAATCGCGCCGGAGGTTCGTGGCGTTGATCGCAAAATTTTGTTTCTTCGCCAGCAACTGCCGGGTGCGCAGCAGCACTTCCTGGAGCACGCGCCCTTCGTCGTCCACGTCCTCCTCCTTCAAATCGGCGCGCACCTCGTCGCGTGAGAGCACGGCTTCCTCCGCGGGAAGACTTTTGCTGATCCACAAATCCTTGCCGACGCCCGGCAGGCCGCAAAGCATGGTGACCTCGAACGCCGTCGGGTCGAAAATCTCGAAAGGCAACCCGGTTTCCCCCTCCTTCGAGAAATAGGTGAAACGGCTGTGCGCATTCGCAAACGGGTACGGCGTGTCGAGGCAGCCGAGTTCCGCGGCGTGTGTGCGATAGAGGCGCGCGGTCTCGATGGCTTGCGTTTGGCCGGCCTTGTCCACGGAAATCCGCCCCCGCATGTCGGCCTCGGCGAGCAGGCCGAGCAACCGGTTTGGCGCCGCGAGGCTGGCGAGCGCCACGCTTTGCTCCGGGTGCGCGCGCTCGATGAAACGCACCGGCCACGCGTGGTTCGCGATGAGCGCGAGGAGCTATTCGCGCTCGGCAAACGGAATCGCGCTCCCTTCCTCCCAGAGCAGATGCCGCAGGAATGTCGCGCCCTTCACCGCGTGCTT
>DASZPK010000040.1:0-8543 GCA_035550335.1 Chthoniobacteraceae bacterium
CGCCGCCGCCACGCTTCAAACGCCCGCGCCGGCGGCTGCAACGCTGGCGGCGGCAGAGCAAGCGGCAACGCTTCGCGTGGCGGCCGGTGTGCGGGGAGTTGCTCGACGGGCGCGGGCCGCTGTGCTTTGCGCCGACGAATGAGCAGGGGGTGGTATTGCTGTTTGGCAAGTTGGCGGAGAAGCTCGGTTTTTTGGTGCTGGGATTGCAACCGGCGTTTCCCGATTGCATGGCGCTGCACCGGATCGCGCCGGGGAACTGGCAGCCGGTTGCGGTTGAATTCGAGTTTGAGAGCAAGAATTTCCGAACCCACGGGCACGATCCGGCGGGGTGCGATTTCATTGTTTGCTGGGAGCACAATTGGCCCGAGTGCCCGGAGGGCTTGAAGGTGATTGCACTGAGGGAGTTTGTCACCGCTTTGTAACCCGAGTCACTCGCGAAAGGCTTGGCGGAAAAATCCAATGAGTTGGATAGAAGGAAGTCGCTTTGGTTGGGGCCTGAGGGAGTCACTCTAAAAGTCGAAATTGAAAGTCCCACCGATGAAAATCATGGAATTCTCTTCTGTTTTTTGTTTGAAGAATCTTTAATTTTAGATGGTTTTTGTTTGGAAGGATGATTACTCACGTGCTTCGCGCTGCCTCGAGACACCTCAAAAACAGGGTTGTTTAAGGTCTTTTTCTCCGTCACGGCGACACTTTTAAACGGGAGGTTGGACTGATGGGAATTCGGCGAAGTCGCTTCCTTGTAGCCCTTGATGAAATGGCATCCGAGCCAGCGGAAGACGTAATCTGTAATGGATGTTGCGTTGCGAATATCGGGATTCTTAGTAAAACCCGATGGTTCAAAACGTTGAAAAGCAAACTTCTTCACCAAACTCTCCAGCGGTACGCCGTACTGCAGTGCAATAGAGGAAAGCGTCGCGACCGTGTCCATTAATCCGCCAATAGTGCTTCCTTCCTTAGACATCTTAACAAAAATCTCCCCAGGTTTCCCGTTTTCGAAAAGTCCTACAGTGATAAAGCCTTCGTGCCCAGCAATCTCGAATTTGTGTGTGAGTGACATACGGGTTTCAGGCATCCTATTTCGGATGGGCGAATTTAAGGCAGCTATAACTTGAGGGGTGAATGGATTATCTCCAAGTGGGGGTTTCTCTTTTGCATGCCTAGATGAGGGCGCTTCTGAGCTAGTTGTGATCAGTCGCTTCGTGTTTGTGTTGGGTACTCCAAAGGGACTAGTTCCAATTGGAGGCTTTGGATTCAATGGCACTATATGAATATCGCGCAACAGTTCCGATAAATTGTCCTCATAACTTTCATTGTTTCGGAAATCAAGAAATAGCCGATTGCCAGCAAATGTCGGGATTGCAGCGTTGTCGTCTCCACTTCTAATCACGCAAATAAACTTCTCTGTTTTTATATTTTTTGCAATTTCCGCTGTGACAACTAGCCTTTCATAACCAACTCCACCGGTGCCCGAATTTGCCTTCTTTTGATACGTGGGCGTGCAAACAAGCAGCACGCGATCTGACGTGCGTATTCCATTCTCCATAAACAACGTCAAATCACTGCCGTATTTGCATTCCCATTGATCTAGGATAGCATCAACACCATTTTTGCGGAGATCAGTAGCAAGCTTTAATACCCATGCTTTGTGTATTGGGTTTTCATGAGTATAAGAAATAAAAACACGTGGTGGTTTTATATTTATAGAGGTAGCTTTTGATATTCTCTTCATGATATATACATGTTTACTCGATCTTGCGATATGGCGCGCCGAAACTCGACATCCGCATCTATTAGGCTGTCTTCTGCGGAGCTCCTTCCCCTTCTTTGACTCTTTTGCCAATGATGTCTCCAGCCAACATTGTCACATATAGATTCCGGAAATAGTCCGTTCCATCAATATGATCGTACTTTTCAACCGTTCGAATAAATAAGTCAGGTAATTCCATGCGATTGATGCAGCGGAGAATCGATACCGGAAATCCGAAACAAGCTAACAATAAACACTCATATACGTACTGTAATTGGACCGATTTGTTTATATTATTTAAATATTCTCGGTCCCGACAATTCGACAGCGTATATAAGCAGCCATTTTCATTCACAAACGCAGCGACGGAGCTACAGGCAGGATGAACTATTTCACACAATTTCCTATAAGAATCATGGACAGCGTGATCCTTGTCTGGAAACATCGAAAGGAGGTATTCTTGCGTTCTTTTCGTTTTGTGTTGAGGATTTTGTTTTGATTCTTCGCCTGATAGTTTGCGGCCATGCATAAAATGAATCAACTCATTTTCTAAATCATGGCTCCAATACGCAGTTTTGCTAAATTCGGTTTTTAGTATTTTGTTTATTTGCTCTAAATTTTTGCGAAATACTGAATCGGCGGCAGCAAGAGGAATGAACGAGTCAACTGTGGACTCGATCAATCCACGCAAGGATGCCGCCCAAACGAACAGATTGCCAATACGATAACCGTCGAGCACGCCGTTCAGCCACCTTTCGGCACGCAAGAGGCTGGCGCAGGCAGTAATGTGGGCCCTATAGATTATTTCCGACCAATAAACCCGTTGTGCCTCGGCTAGTTGATGATTTTCGTACAATCGTTTATAGGAGTCCATCTCCATAAACTGGTAATTGAATCCATCGCAACCATTGGCAACGTCGTGTATGCCATTGTAGTATTGAGCCGCTTTGTTGCCAAAAAGATGCAACGCAATATCCGCTTGGCCATTGCAGCTCATAACTTGTGTTGCTGGGTGTATCGAACAGCGTGATATCTTGCAACACAAAACCTGTTTTGTGGATTGCAATCTGAGACCCCGCCGCTTTTTTTTGAGCCTCCCCGGATCGAGTTGCGGATAAACTCCTCCAAACAAAAAGGCGGACAGGAAAAATCCCGTCCGCCTCTTTGTTAATTTCTTACCTTCGCGTTCTTAGCGCCCTTCGCGGTTCAATCAATACCGGTAATGGTCCGGCTTGTAAGGCCCTTCCACCGGCACGCCGAGGTAATCGGCTTGCTTTTGCGTCAGCTTGGTGAGCTTGACGCCGATTTTTTCGAGGTGCAGCCGCGCCACTTCTTCGTCAAGTTTCTTCGGGAGGATATAGACGCCGGGTTTGTTGGTGTCTTTCTTCTCCCAGAGGTCGAGCTGCGCGAGGGTCTGGTTGCTGAAGGAGTTCGACATGACGAACGAGGGGTGGCCGGTGGCGCAACCGAGGTTCACGAGGCGGCCCTCGGCGAGCAGGAAGATGCTGTGGCCGTCGGCGAAGGTGTATTTGTCCACCTGGGGTTTGATGTTTAATTTTGTAACACCCTTCGCGGTGTTGAGGAGGTCCACCTGGATCTCGTTGTCGAAGTGGCCGATGTTGCAGACGACGGCCTGGTCCTTCATCTTCGCCATGTGGTCGAAGAGGATGATGTCGACGTTTCCGGTGGTGGTGACGTAGATGTCGCCGCGGCCGAGGGTTTCCTCGATGGTGGTGACTTCGTAGCCTTCCATGGCGGCTTGCAGCGCGTTGATAGGATCGACTTCCGTCACGATCACACGTGCGCCCTGGCCCTTGAGCGATTGCGCGCAGCCTTTGCCGACGTCGCCGTAGCCGCACACGACGGCGACTTTGCCGGAGATCATGACGTCGAGTGCGCGGTTGAGGCCGTCGACGAGCGAGTGGCGGCAGCCGTAGAGATTGTCGAACTTCGACTTGGTCGCCGTGTCATTCACATTGATCGCCGGGACGAGCAGCTTGCCCTGCTGGAGCATCTGGTAGAGGCGATGCACGCCTGTGGTCGTCTCCTCGGAGACGCCGCGCCATTCCTTCACGATTTCGTGCCAGCGGAATTTGTTTTCGGCGTGGATTTCTTTCAGCAGGTCCTTGATGACTTTTTCCTCGTGGCTGCCGGAGGCGCTGTTCACCCAATCGCTGCCTTCTTCGAGTTCGTAGCCTTTGTGGATGAAAAGGGTGACGTCGCCGCCGTCGTCCACGACCAATTGCGGGCCTTTGCCATCGGGGAACGAGATGGCCTTATTGGTGCACCACCAATATTCCTCGAGTGTTTCGCCTTTCCATGCGAACACCGGGATGCCGGCGACGGCGATGGCTGCGGCGGCATGGTCCTGGGTTGAGAAAATATTGCAGCTCGCCCAGCGCACATCAGCCCCGAGGGCGACGAGGGTCTCGATGAGCACGGCGGTTTGAATCGTCATGTGCAACGAACCCGTGATGCGGACGCCCGCGAGCGGTTGTGCCTTCGCGTACTTTGCGCGGATGGCCATCAGGCCGGGCATCTCCGCTTCGGCGATATTGATCTCTTTGCGGCCCCATTCGGCGAGATCCAAGTTGGCTACTTTATAGTCGTTTGTGGGTTTTGCGAGTGTAGTGGTCATAGCTTTAAGCTTTAAGTGTTAAGTTTTAAGTGTGTTTGCGGCGGGCGCGCTTTTGCTTGGGGCGAATCTTCAAAAGCATGGAGCGGCGCAGACCCTCCAGCATTGAAGAAAGCTCCCTTGATTCCTTGATCAATCGGTCAAATGCAGCTTTGCCAAGAAGGTCGAGCTTTCTGGCGATGTAGAGTTGAGTGCGGAGTTCGCCGCACGAGCCTTTCGAGATGTTTAGAAAATGAGCGAAATCCTTTGTGCTTCCGCGTTCGGAACCCTCGGCGATATTGGAAGGCACCGAGAGGGCTGCGCGCTGGATTTGATCTTTAAGCGTGAAGTTTTTGCAAGGGGCGAACGCCTTGAAGATATCCACAGCCAGGCGGCATCCGCGCTGCCAGACTTCCAAATCTTCAAAGGATTGATAAGCCATATCTTACTTAAAACTTAACACTTAAAGCTTAAAACTAAGACGCCAGCTTCTTCAGCGCCGCGGCTTTGTCGGTTTTTTCCCACGTGATCGCGGGATGGTTTTTGCCGAAGTGGCCGTAGTTAGTTGTGAGCGAGTAGATCGGGCGGAGGAGGTTGAGCTGGGTGACGATGTCGGCGGGCTTGAAGCTGAAGACGCTTTTCACGGCGCGCTCGATTTTTTCTTCGCGCACGGTGTTGGTGCCGAAGGTGTCGATGTGGACGCTCACCGGCTGCGGGTGACCGATGGCATAGGCGAACTGGAGTTCGCAGCGGCTCGCGAGGCCGGCGGCGACGATGTTTTTCGCGACCCAGCGGCCCATATAGGCGGCGCTGCGGTCGACTTTTGACGGGTCCTTGCCGGAGAAGGCGCCGCCGCCGTGGCGTCCCATGCCGCCGTAGGTGTCGACGATGATTTTGCGCCCGGTAAGCCCGGTGTCGCCCTGCGGGCCGCCGACGACGAAGCGGCCGGTGGGGTTGATGAGATACTCGGTCTTTGCGGTGAGGAGGCGCTTGGGGAGCACTTTTTTCACGATGTGCTCGATGCAGAATTTCTCGATCTCCTTGTGGTCCACATCGGCGGCGTGCTGGGTGGAGATGACGACATTCGAGATGGCGACGGGTTTGCCGTCCTCGTAAACGACGGAGACCTGGCTCTTTGCGTCGGGGCGGAGCCACGCGACTTTGCCGCTCTTGCGGATGCGGGTGAGCTCGCGGCCGAGGCGGTGGGCGAACATGATGGGGGCGGGCATCAATTCCGGCGTCTCGTTGCAAGCGTAGCCGAACATGAGGCCCTGGTCGCCGGCGCCCTGCTCGGAGGTCTTTTTGCCCTTCGCCTTTTTGGCGTCCACGCCTTGCGCGATATCGGGGGACTGGGCGGTGATGATGTTGTTGACGAAGATTTTATCGGCGTGAAAAACGTCGTCGTCATTCACGTAGCCGATGTCGCGCACGGCATCGCGGACGATTTTCACATAATCGAGCTTTGCCTTGGTGGTGATCTCGCCGCCGACGACCACGATGTTGCTTTTCGCGTAGGTCTCGCAGGCGACGCGAGAGTGTTTATCCTGTGTTAAACAGGCGTCGAGGACGCGGTCGGAAATGGTGTCGCAAACTTTGTCAGGGTGGCCTTCGCCGACGGATTCGGAGGAGAAGATGTAACGTCTTGGCATGGGAAGCGGGATGGTGATTGGGTTCGTTTGGATTCGTGCGGCGGTCAAATATATTGACCAATCATGATAGGGTGATATATTTTTCACGCAAACCCCATGGCGTCAATAGTAAAATCGCTGCGCCTGCTCGCCGATCCCACGCGGTTGCGGCTGCTTTTGCTGCTGCAGCAGGAGGAGCTTTCGGTGGCGGAGATCCAGGAGGTGCTGGGGATGGGGCAGTCGCGGATTTCGGCGCACCTTTCGCAGCTCCGGCAGGCGGGGCTGGTGAGCGACCGGCGGGCGGGGAAGAATATTTATTACGGGCCGGCGACGGGGGATGCGCTGCATGAGCGGCTCAATGCGCTGGTGCAGGAGAGCGCGAAGGAGATTCCGGAGACGGGGCGCGACAAGACGGCGTTGAAACTGGCGCTGCGGAAACGGGAGGACAAGGCGCGGGAGTATTTCAACAAGCTGGCGGGGAAGTTCGGGCGGAGCCATTGCCCGGGGCGGACTTGGAAAGGCGTGTCGCACATGCTGCTGTCGCTGGTGGGGCCGATCACGGTGGCGGATCTCGGGGCGGGGGAGGGGACGCTGTCGCAGTTGCTGGCGCGGCATGCGAAGAGGGTGATCGCGGTGGATAGCTCGGAGAAGATGGTGGAGTTTGGGAGCAAGCTGGCGAAGGAGCATGGGTTCAAGAATTTGGAATACAAGCTGGGGGACATGCAGGAGCCGCCGGTGGCTGTGGGGAGTGTGGATTTGACGCTGTTCAGCCAGGCGCTGCATCATGCGGGGAGCCCGGCGCGGGCGGTGGCGGCGGCGCACCGGATTTTGAAAAAGGGGGGGCGCGTGGCGATTCTCGACCTGCTGGCGCATAATTTTGAGCAGGCGCGGGAGATGTACGCGGATTTGTGGCTCGGGTTTAGCGAGGTGGAACTCCATCAATTGCTGAAGGAGGCGGGATTTTCGCAGATCGACGTGGCAGTGGTCGCGCGGGATGAGGAGGCGCCGCATTTGCAGACGATTTTTGCTACGGGGGTGAAGTAAGGGATCTGTCCGGGGCCACGCGCATTTGCTTGCCTTGGCCGGCCCCACAAATACATAATGCCGGGCGTCGTGGCTTTATGAAGACTTTCCTTTTCTTCGAGTCGCTGGTCGCGGCGGCGCTTATTTCTTTCTCACCTACGCCGTACGCGCAGGATTATCGCGGCTCGAATAGCGACAGCCTCGAGTTGAGGATCACGCGGGCACCCTCGGTCGTTTGCGGTGTCATCGCCAAAGTAACCGGCGGGCCCACTGATCCCGACAGGAAAGACGGGCCTTACACGTACACGCTGCTGGTGAAGGTGAATGAAGTCCTCAAGGGAAACATCCGGGACAAGACGCTGAAATTCGCACTGGGCGGCGTGCGGCCATGGCCCCAGCTCGAGGAATGGGCGCACGACCGGACGCCGTTCCTTTGGTTTCTCGACGAGAAGGGGCGCATGGGCGGCCAGGGTGTCATGAGCGAGCAAAGCTATATCTGCCTGCCGCCGCCGAAAAACTCGACTTACATCTATTCCATGGACATGACACGCCTCACCACCGCCGATGAAATCCTCGGCCGCGCGCGTGCATTCGCAGCGAGGAAAGTCGTCTCTACGCATACGCAAATCCTGCTCCTGCCGGTGGAGACCGAAGCGATGGGCCTCGGCGACGGCAACCTCGGCGCGAATCTCAGCGTGCCCGTGGAACCGTCGCTCGAAAAACTCGCGCACAGGCTCATTTCGGATCCCGGCAGTTTCGTGAAAAATCCCGACACGTACGTGGCCGCCGAGTTGCGGGCGGATGGCGCGGGCGCCCTCCGGTGGTTCAAGTCCGCGGAGAATATCAAGCTGTTGAAATCGCTCCTTGCCGATCCCGGCCGCTACGCGACGGCGGACAGCGATGGAAGTTACGCATACCCTGCGCGCCGGGCCGCGTATGAGACTCTGAAAGCGTGGGGCGTGGGCCTGCCGGAGCCGGTCATGAGCGAGACGTTTCCCGCAAACGCACCCGGCGCAACCACCACACAACCATGAATATCAACTCTATCCCCGAGATCCTTGCAGGAGTCAGGATTGCTGCGTGTCCCCCCGCGATGTGGGGCGAGGAGCGGGTGCCCGCTGTTGCGCCCGCGATGGCGGCCCATGCGCTGAAATTGATCGGCCTCGACAAGGCGGGCGTGGTGGTGGACGCCATCGAGCTTAAGCGCGAGGACCATTTCCTTCCCTTCGGGCCGGAGCACGACACCATCCTCCGCATCCACGTGAGCCACTTCAATTTCGGGGAACGGGACGGTAAGGAAATCCACGCCAATCCTTACATCCATGGGTTGAACATTTACTATTCGGAGGCGCTCGGGCAGGTCGTCAAAATCATTTCCGATTTGCCGAAGGGAGTCAAAGTGCAGCAGCCATTTCCACCGGTGATGGCGCAGGAAAAGGCGCTGAAGCAGCAAAAGGAAATCTATACTTGGTCGGCGCTGCCGGCCCCGCGTGTGAAGCTCATCGAGGCGCTCGAATCCGCGGACCGG
>DASZPK010000041.1:0-2613 GCA_035550335.1 Chthoniobacteraceae bacterium
CGCAACGCAATCGCGTGTTACAAATTCAGCTTGGCGTGCAGGCGTTTGGTAACCGCGGGGTAGCGGTCGTGCTGGTGAAGGACCGGATATGGCTGGCCGTCGTCGCGCACGATTTCGTCCTTCGCATTCCAGCGGTAGGACTGCTCGGCCTCGCATCCGCCCGTGAAGACAGTGCTGTCGTAATTGTCATGTACGTGCACGCCGGGAACCTTGCCGCGGTGGACGATGAAGTTATGCACGCCCTGGTCGCTCCCACCAAACATCGTGGGTCCTGCGGCCGAGAGTTCGACCATATGCCTCAAGTACAGCCGCATCGATTCGACATCCCCCATCACGGTGCCGGCGCACGACACTCGCTTGTCCGCCAGCTCGGCGAGCGTTTCGGGGCCGAAACTGCCGCGCATCATGACGCTGTTGGCGGGGCTCCCGCCGATCGTCTGGGTTTTTGCCTCCAGGAAACAATGCAGGCCCGGGCCGAGATTGTCGGAGAAAGGGTCGCGCTGGAAAAAGACGTCGCGGCAATCCGTGACAAGGACGTTCTCAAATTCGTGCCCGTGTTCAGTAAGAAAATCGTGGTAGAGTATTGAGCGCAGGGCAAATAAATGAAACACCCGCCGCCCGAGCGCGCATTTCCCCTCAAAATCGCGGTTTGCCAGCATTCGCCTCCAGAGCGGCCATGCGTAGAGCAGCGGCTGGCGCCGGCGAAAGCTCAGATAGCGGAAAGGGTGTGTGATGGCCCCGGTGTCGCCGATTTTCTTCATGCTTCCGGGCGATATTCCCGCGACAAATGCATGCATTTGCGAATCGGAGCGCGCTGCGGCGTACGATTCGAAAAACGGCGCAATCGCCGGATACTCCAAGCCATGTACGACTGTGAGGACGAGGTTCATCGGGGCGATTTCATATGGACTGTCTTAAACATTATTCAAGCGTCTTTTGCCCGCCGCTCATTACCAGTTCCAAAAGCCGCGCCGTTACCGCCTGCGCTCCCACGAGTGCCGTCCATTCGCTGGAGATCGCCCGGGCGTCGCGCTCCCCGGCGCGCCATGCCTCTGCCTCCGCACAGAGCGCATCGAGGAGCGCCCCTGGGGAGTAACAACTTGAGGCCGATCCCGATCTTCTGCCCGTGAAAAAATGCACGCTTGCGATGTCGGGCGGCCCGACCACCGAGCAGCCGCTGCACAGGGCCTCGGCGGCCGCGATATTGAAGCTCTCGTGGCGCGACGACATTAAAAAAATCCTGGCCGCGGCGTAATGCCGCGCCAGTTCTTCATTCGGGCGGGTGCCGGCCAGCAAAATCCGGGATGCGATTTCAGCGGGGAGCGCCGTGAGCCGGGCTTCGGCATCCGCGGGCAACTGGCCGAAAATCTCCGCGCTCCAGCCCGGGTGAATGCCGAGAAATTTTCCCAGCGTCTCCATGAGCAACGGGAAATTTTTTTGATAGGTTTGCCACCGGCCCACCGAGATCACTTTGTTTTCCTTTGGTACGCCCATCACCCCCGCCAGGCTTCGGTCATCCACCGGGTGGGGGACGCACACCACTTCGGTGCCGCGTTCAGCGAATGCGCGCAGGTAGCGTTTTGTGCGTTCAACAGCGAGCGGGCTCTCGGCGGCAAGCACCGGCATCCGCGCCAGGCATTGGGCGCGCTTTTTGTCCAGCAAGCCAGGGCCCAGCCACAAGGCGCAGGTGCGTATTAGCGACTTGAGCGCCGCAACCGGAGGAAAACTCCCGGCTTCGCGCAGCCCCCAATAACCGACGTAAAAATATCCCCACCACCAGATCGCCGGCGAATATATCCCGGCGGTGTCAAGTTTTTCGAGCAGGCGGGGAGTTGCTTCGCGAGCCGATTCGCGGATGCGCTCCCACCTTAAAGCTCCCCAAAGATTGAGAATCACGCCCTCGGGTGCTTGGGCCTTCCACCATGCCGGGCTTTCGAGTTCCTCCCTCGATGCGATGATCACCGGCTCGTCCTTTTCCGGCGGCCCTTCGCTCGATGGGAGCAGCACAAGCCACGCATCGTGTCCCTGCTCGCGCAGCGTGCGCACCACCAGGCCGAGGTCGCGGTACCAGTAGCCCCAGCGTTTGCCACAGCCGATCGGCAACACCGCGAGGATGCGCTGTCTGGCTGGTATGGATTTTGCGTCGGGGCTGGCCATTTGCGCCACTATCTCAAAAACCGCGCCGCTGCCAATCACGATTCATTTTTTTGCCAGGACCTCGCGGTAAATCTCCAGATGCCGCTCCGCGATCCGGCGCGGTTGGAACCGCGTGAGCGCCATTGTGCGCGCGCGCTGCGCGACGCCGCCCGCGCCCAGCAATTTTTCCACCGCGCCCCGCATGTCGCCGGGATTGCCGGGATCGAACAGAAAGCCCGTGACGCCATCCTCGACCAGGTCGGGAATGCCCCCAACGCGCGAAGCCGCCACCGGCACGCCCGCGGCCATCGCCTCGAGGACCACCATGGGGCAATTCTCCTCGAGCGATGGCAGCACGAGTCCGCTCGCGGCCGCAAGGTGTCGCATGAACTCCCCGCGGTCGCGCACAAAACCCGCGTGCGCGCACCTTGGCCGCGCGCTGTCTAATTCCATGAACCGCGTGCCGTACGGGTCGCC
>DASZPK010000042.1:0-5513 GCA_035550335.1 Chthoniobacteraceae bacterium
TGCCAGCTTGCCTGAGGCTCTCGTCGAGCAGATCGAGGCCGGTGCCTGCGGCATGAAGCTGCACGAGGATTGGGGCACCACGCCTGCCGCGATCGACAATTGCCTGGCGGTGGCCGAACGATACGAAGTGCAGGTGGCGATCCACACCGACACGCTCAATGAATCGGGCTTCGTCGAGGACACCATCGCCGCTTTCAAGGGCCGCACCATCCACACCTTCCACTCCGAGGGTGCCGGCGGAGGGCACGCGCCGGACATCATCCGGGTCTGCGGCGAGGCCAACGTGCTGCCGTCGTCGACCAACCCGACGCGGCCCTTCACGGTCAACACGATCGACGAGCACCTCGACATGCTCATGGTCTGCCACCATCTCGACTCGAAGATACCGGAGGACGTCGCCTTTGCCGAGTCGCGCATCCGGCCCGAGACGATCGCGGCGGAGGACTGCCTGCACGACCTCGGCGCGATCTCGATGATGTCGTCCGACTCGCAGGCGATGGGCCGCGTGGGAGAAGTCATCACCCGCACGTGGCAGACCGCGCACAAAATGAAAACGCAGTTCGGCAAACTCGACGCGCCTGTCCACACGGCCGCCGATAATTTCCGCGCGCTGCGCTACATCGCGAAATACACGATCAACCCCGCGATTTCCCACGGCATAGCCCACGAAGTCGGCAGCGTCGAGGCGGGCAAACTGGCCGACCTCGTCGTCTGGAAACCCGCCTTTTTCGGCGTAAAACCCGAGGTCATCCTCAAGGGGGGCCTCATCGCGAACGCCAACATGGGTGATCCGAACGCCAGCATTCCGACGCCGCAGCCCACATTTTACCGTCCGCAATTCGCCTCGCATGGCCGCGCGAAATTCTCAACCTCCGTTACTTTCGTGAGCGATGCCGCGCTCCGCTCCGGCAAACTTGCATCGCTCAATCTCGGCAAACGCCTCTCCGCTGTAAAAAACACACGCAGTGTGACCAAGCGCGACCTGCTCTGGAACGACGCGCTCCCGAGGATCGAGGTCGATCCCGAAACCTACACCGTGAAGGCCGATGGCCGCGTGCTCACCTGCGAGCCTGCGAAAGTCCTCCCGATGGCGCAGCGTTATTTCCTTTTCTAAATTGCTGACACAATCGACGAAGGGGGCATAATGAGCCGGTTTCATGAAGCTGTTTCGCAAATTGTTTTTTTGCGCGGTCGCCTTTTTTGTGGTCTTTCTCGCGTGGACCACATGGCGGTCCAGCGCGATCAACGGCGAGGCGCAGAATTACCTGGATGCGGAAATGCCCCGCATTCTCGCGAATTGGGACAGCAATGAACTTTGGGACCGCTCCAGCCGCGCATTGCAGGCCAACATGGGCAGGGACAGGATGAAGGCTTTGTTTTCCCAACTTTCCGCGCAACTCGGTCCGTTATCGCAATACGATGGTGTAACAAGCGTTGCCGGTTACCGCAAAGGGTTCGGTCTTGGCGGCGGGGAGGGGGACACCGCCATCGGCCTCGCGGGGGCGCATTTCGCCAGGGGGCCGGGCTCGTTCAAGGTGGCGCTGGTGCGGCACGACGGAAAATGGCAAATCAACGCGTTCTATTTCTTGAACGAGCGCCCCGAGCCACAATGAGCGAAGCATCCCAATGGAATTGATCCGCCACGAAATCACGACTGCAATCCCAAAGCCGCGCGTCGCCTTGCGCGCCGACAGGCTCACGCTCGCCAAACGCCGCTGGCGCGGCGTCGCGGAGGATGGCCGGGAGTTTGGGTTTGACCTTGATGCCCCCTTGCGGGACGGCGCGATTTTTTTTGAAACAGAGTCGGCTGTCTATTCCATCTCGCAGCAGGCCGAGGAGGTGTTTGAAATCGCGGTGCACGATTCCACGCAGGCCGCCCGCGTCGGCTGGATGGTCGGTAACCTGCATTTCCCCATTGCGATCGAAAATGGCGTGGTGCTCGCGCCGGCCGACCCGGCCGTGCGCCAATTGCTGGAGCGCGAGCACATTCATTACGCTGCCGCGCACAAAGTCTTTCGCCCGCTCAACGCGGCTGCTGCAGCGCACCATCATCACGATCACCACCATGGGCACTGACGGCACCGGCTGGCTCCCATTCCTGCTGCAAACCAGTGACCCGCTTTTTCCAACGGGGGCGTACGCCCACTCGCTGGGCCTGGAGGAACTGGCGCGGCTGGGTGTCGTGCGCGATGAGGCGACGCTGCTTGATTTTTTCCGCGCGCAGGTCATTCCCGCGCTTGCGCATTTTGAACTCCCGCATTTGCGTCTCGCCCATGCCGCCGCACGCGAAGGGGATGTGGCGGCCCTTTGTGAACTCGACCGCGAAATTTCCGCATGGAAGGTGGCGCGTGAGGCGCGCGACGCCAGCGCGCAGCTCGGTTCCCGCCGTTTGCGCGCCCTGTTGCAAATCGACCCGTGCGAATTGCTGCAGCGTTGCGAGGCGGAGCTGCCGTGGAAGCACCATGTTGTGATTTACGGCGCGCAAATGCGGGACATCCCGCTCGATGCGGCGCTTGCCGCTTATTTCTACCTCGCGCTCTCCGGCTATTGCGTCGCCGCGCTCAAGCTCATCCGCATCGGCCAGGAAGGATGCCAGCGCGCCCTGCGCGCCGCGCTTGCATTTGCCCCGCGCGCGATCGCCGATTCGATGGAAATCCCGCCCGGCGAGGCGGGCTGGTTCAACCCGCTGCTCGACATCGCCTCCATGCGGCACGAGCACGCAAACGAAAGGCTTTTTATTTCATGAATGCTGTGAGGATCGGGATTGGCGGGCCGGTGGGCTCCGGTAAAACAATGTTGGTGCTGCGGCTCTGCCAGTGGCTGCGCGACGAATTTTCCATCGGCGTCATCACAAACGACATCTACACGCGCGAGGACGCCGAGTTCCTCATGCGCAACAACGCCCTGCCGCACGACCGCGTGATCGGCGTCGAGACCGGCGGCTGCCCGCACACCGCCATCCGCGACGACACGAGCATGAACAGCGCCGCCGTGGCCGAGTTGCTGAAGCGCCACGCGGATTTGCAGGTGATCTTCATCGAGAGTGGCGGCGACAATCTCTCCGCCACGTTCTCGCCCGAACTGGTCGAGTCGTTCATCTATGTGATCGACGTGGCCGAGGGGGACAAAATCCCGCGCAAAGGCGGCCCGGCCATCCGCCACAGCGACCTGCTCCTCATCAACAAAACCGAGCTCGCGCCTTACGTCGGCGCCGACCTCGGCGTGATGGAACGCGACGCGAAGCTCATGCGTGGCGAGCGCCCGTTTTTATTCGCCGATTTGAAATCGGAAAAAGGCCGAGACGATCTCCTTGCGTGGCTGCGTCGCGAAGTCCTTTTCGGCATGAAAAAATGATCGGCCACCTCGATCTGGTCTGCGGTTTGGCCTCGAACGGCTTGAGCCAGTTAAACCGCCAGTCGTTTCGCGCGCCGATGCACATCAGCAAGCCGCACGTCGATGCGGGCACGCTGGTCGTGAACGTCGTGAACCCCACCGCCGGATTGTTCGAGGGCGATGAGGTGACCTGCGATGTGCGCGTGGAAAGCGGCGCGCGGCTTTTGCTCACCGCTCCCAGCGCAACGCGTGCGCACTGCGTTCCGGGCACGGGCGAGGCACGGCTCGCGCAGCATTTCGCGGTGCAAAAAGAGGGATGGCTCGAAATCTGGCCGGAGTTGTTCATCCCGCAGGCCGGCACACGCTACCGGCAGAAAACGCGGATCGATCTCGACAACGGGGCGGGCCTGCTTTTTTTCGAAACGCTCGCCCCGGGAAGGGTCGCATCCGGCGAGGCGTTCGAATTCCAATGGCTCGATTGGGAAACGGATATTTTTTACGCGGGTGAAAAAGTCGTGAGGGAAAAATACCGTATTTCTCCCGACAGCCTGCGCGCGATGATCGCACAATTCCCAACTGGCTACTACGCCTCGGTATTCCTGTTTCACGCTGCGATCACCGGAACCAGCGCCTGCTGGCGGGCTCTGGATGCCATGCAGGAGGAATCCTTGTGGATCGGCCACAGCGCGTTGCGCCGCGCGGGATGGAGCGTCAAAATCCTGGCAGCCGACAGCGTGCGTTTTCGCAAGGCGTTGCAGGCGGTGCGCCAGTCCTGCCACGAATCAATGGGAAGCGAAATGCCGTCCGTGCGGCGAAATTAGGATTGAGCCGCCGCCTGCATGTTACCTATCTTGCATGGAATGAAGAGCGTCCGAATCGGCATTGCAGGCCTGGGAAACATGGGCTCCGCACACGCGCGTCAAATCCTCGACGGCAAAATCCCGCGCATGGAGCTTGCCGCCGTCTGGGACACCGCGCCTGCGAAAATGGAGCCATTTTCACAGGTAAAACATTTCTCCAATAGTGAAACGATGATCCGCTCGGGCGAGATCGACGCGATCCTCATCGCCACGCCGCATTACTCCCACACCACTATCGGCATCGATGCGCTGAAAAGCGGCCTGCACGTCCTCGTCGAAAAACCGATCTCGGTCCACAAGGCGGATTGCCAGAAGCTCATCGCCGCGCACAAAAATCGCAGGCAGGTTTTCGCCGCAATGTTCAACCAGCGCACCGACCCCTTTTACATCAAAATCCGCGAGATGGTGCGGGGCGGGGAACTCGGGAAAATCCGCCGCGTGAGCTGGACCATCACCAATTGGTTTCGCCCCGACGCCTATTACGCCTCGAGCGACTGGCGCGCCACGTGGCGGGGCGAGGGGGGCGGCGTGCTGCTCAACCAATGCCCGCACAACCTCGACCTGTTGCAGTGGATTTTGGGCATGCCGGCGAAGGTCCGCGGTTTCTGCTGCATCGGCCATTACCACAAAATCGAGGTCGAGGACGATGTCACTGCATGGTTCGAATACCCGAACGGCGCGAGCGGCGTCTTCATCACCTCCACGGGCGAGGCTCCCGGTGTCAATCGTCTCGAAATCGCCGGCGACCTTGGCCGACTCGTGTATGAAAACGACGCGATTCGATTTACGCGCAACGAAATCGAGACATCGAAATTCTGCCGCACCTCGAAGGAAGCCTTTGCCGCGCCAGCCACGCACGAGGAGGCGATCTCCGTCGAGAGTCACGGCGGCCAGCATAACGCGATCCTGAAAAATTTCGCCGACGCGATCCTCGATGGCGCGCACCTCATCGCCCCCGCGAAGGAAGGCATCCATTCCGTCGAGTTGGCGAACGCGATCCTCCTTTCCTCGTTCGAGCAAAAAACCATCGCGCTTCCGATGAATGCGAATGCTTACAGAAAGAAACTCGAGTCACTCATTAAGAACTCGAAATTCAAAAAGAAAACGAAGAAAACGGCTGTGACCGATCTTTCAAAATCGTTCCGATAACCTCCCTCGCAAAATGAAAATCCAGCAAGTAGCCGCCCAGCTTTACACCCTCCGCGATTTCACCAAGACACCCGACGACATCGCCGCAACCCTCAAGCGCGTGCGCAAACTCGGCTACCAGACCGTGCAGGTAAGCGCCATCGGACCCATTGAGGAAAGCGAACTCGTGAA
>DASZPK010000043.1:0-5197 GCA_035550335.1 Chthoniobacteraceae bacterium
ACGGGGCGCGCAAGCCCGGCCTGCGCGTCTTCGGCATCAAGATCCAGGGCCAGCTCGTCGCCGACAAAATGGACCTCTCCGGCAATCCCGAGGGCGGCTGGCTCGTGCCGTTCGTGAAGGAATACAAGGACATCGAGGTCACCGATGGCAAGCTGCTCGTCGAACCCTTCGCGGAAAACGACAAGGATCAGCATCCCACCGTGGAGGCCTACGAGGTCATCCAGCAATAGCGCCGCCGCAATTTACAACTTGTGACACAACCCCAAACCGCATTATGAAAACAGTTCCAAACTCCAACCTCCTCCCCCAAATGATGAAACACACCCGCACCCTCTGCGCGGCGCTCGCGCTCGCATTCGCATCGCAAACCTTGCTCGCCGAACCCGTCGATGAAAAAATGACACCCGCTCCCGCCACCCTCACGGATGAAGGGGCGCAGGCGATTAAAAAGATTTTCCCGAACGCGACCATCGGCGCATCGAAACTCAACATGGACCGCGGCATCGAGGCGTGGTTCGTCTCCGTGACCGGTGATCCGAATGCCGATACCGTGGAAGTCGCCGCAGGCAGCGCGCAGACCACCGTCCCGGTGATGGTGATGCAAAGCAGCCTCAAGCAGGCGTACAAGGATTTGCCGGAAGCCGTGGCGAAAGCCGCCGTCGCAGCCGCGGGCGACGGGGCCAAGTTCGTGAAGGCGGAGAAGCTCCAGATTTTCTTCGAGTTCACGCCGAAGAAATATGACTCCGAGGGCGCGCATTACAAAATGCTCCCGCTCTCAGGGCCGACCACGGCCTATGATGTCACTTACGTAAATGGCGATGGCGTGAAAGGCGTTGTCCGCCTTGATGCGGATGGCAAAATCATCGACCCGATGAATTGGATGAAGCATGCCGCCGCCGTTGTGCCACCCGGCAAGCTCGTGATCCGCGCGAATCTCGGTTGCGTGGCCGATTACACGGACGAGTCGGGCGTGGTCTGGTCGGCGGACCGGATGTATCCGGAGAAGAAGGGCAAACAAGCGGCAGCGCCGCCGGTACCGGCGGCGCAGCCCGGGGAGATCGTCTGGGGCGGCCTCGGGCGCGAACCGCGCGGTGGACGCCAGCATACACGCATCGGCCTCGTGATCCAAGGGACGGACGCGCCGTTCATCTACGATAGCGAGCGTGACAAGGAAGGGCAGTTCGAGTTCGACGTGCCGAATGGAAAATACACCGTGCGCGTGCATCTTTGCGAGACGTGGGATGGCGGTGTGAAGCCCGGCTCGCGCCCGTTTGCGATCGACATCCAGGGCAAGACCGTCGACCCGCACATCGAGATCGCGCCGGAAGCCGGCGGCTGGATGAAACCGCTCGTGAAGGAATACAAGGACATCGAAGTGACCGACGGCAAACTGCTCGTCACCCCGCACGGAAATTTCGGCGGGAACGACAAGCACGCGACCATCGAGGCCTACGAGGTGATCCAGCAATAACGCGCCTCGTGCGCGATTATTGCGGGGGCGTTTGATCCAAAAGCGACGCAATGGATTGCGCGAGCTTTTGATCGCCGGATGATTTTGCCGCTTCGATGAGGGGACGGCTCAGGGCCTCGGCTTTGTCGCGTTTGCCGCCGGCGACCAAGGCGCGGATGAGATCGATGCGCTTGTGCATATCGGTTGGGGCGAGTTGCAGCGCGTGGTCGAAGCAGTCCGCGGCCTGGGGATATTGTTTTGCATCCATCAGCATGTTGCCAAACTGGGTGTAGAGCCCCGGGTCTGACGGGCTGCGGAAAATGGCGTGGCGCTGGGTGAGAAAGGCTTCGTCGGTTTTTCCCTCGAGGTATAGGTCGCCGGCAAGCCCGGAAAGGAACTGCGGGTCCTCGGGGCGGAACCCCAGGGCGATGCGGTATTGGGTCTCGGCTTCGGGCAGGCCGCCGATGGCGGTGAGTGAGTTGGCAAGGGCGTAGTGGGCCTCGGCGTAGTTGGGATTGTCGGCAATGGCCTGGCGGCACCAGCCGATGGAGGGCGTGTAATCTTTTTGTTTTTTGAGGACGACGCCGTAGTTCGTCTCCAAGGTCCATGCGTGCGGCGCTTCGCCAAGGACGCCGGCGCAGTAGGTACCCATGTTTTCGTAGCTCATGCTGCGCTCCCACGACTGGAAAAACAGCAGCACAATGGCCGCGCCGAGTGCGCCCTGCAGGAAAAGGCGGACGCCCCGCACGGCGTTCGAGGTTGCGAGGGTATAGCCCGCGGCCACGCACGCGAAGATGCCCGGCGCGGCGAGGTACTGCCACCAATCGGCGGCGGGCGTTTCCTGCTGCAGGGCCATCCAGACGAAGCCGAGCACGGGCAGCAGCATCCAGAGGTAATAGCTGCCCGCGAAAAAGAGGGAGCGCCCCCATGTGCGGCGATTGATGTAAAACAATGTCAACAGCGCGAGGACGCCGAGCGCGGGCAGATACGCGAGCGGCGAATGCAGGTCAAAATTCCATTGCGGCGCGATGGGGCTGATGCCGGCTGGAAAGAAGATCGCGCCGAGATACCACCAGACGGCCTGCCCGGCGCGGGCAATGCGGAACAGGTAGCTTCCGGGGATGATGTGGTAGTTCTGCGCGCGGCCCTGGTAGTGGATCGTCAGCGCCGCGACGACGCCCGCGATCACGAAAAACGGGAGCAGGCGGAACACGTCGCCGCGTGTGATTTTTCCATACATCCAAAAAAGGCAGCCGGCGAGGACGAGCGGGAGCGTGACGACCGCGCCCTTGCTCAATCCGGCGAGGAGGAACAGGAGCACGGAGCCGACGATCCACCGGCGGTCGCGCTGGATGTAGGCGTGCAGGAACGCGAGAATGGAGCCGAGGAAGAAAACGGCGGAGAGGGTGTTTTTCAACTCGGCAATCCAGGCGGCGGAGGCGGCGTTAATGGGATGGATGGCGAAGAGGAACGCCCCGAGCCATGCGCCGGGGATGCGCAGCGCGAGAAAAATGCGCCAGAGCAGCAGCACGGCCACGGCGTGCAGGAGGAGGTTGACAATGTGGTAGCCGGCGGGATTGTCGCCCCAGATGCGCCATTCGAGCCAGAACGCGCTGATCGTGAGCGGCGTGTAATCGCGCGAATCGACGCCGCGCCAGATCGCAACGAGCCCGTGCGCGCCGTGGGCTTTTACGAGGGGATTCGCGGTGAGCAGTGTGTCGTCATCCCAAATGTAGCCGCACCAAACCGCGGGGAGGAACGCAAGCAGCGCGCTGGCTATGAGGAGCACGGCAAGCAGCCTGGGATTATGCGGACGCGGGTTCACCGCGTCCCGTTGTAGGGGATTTTCGGGGCGGGAGCAATAGGGAGAAATGAGGAATGAGGAATGAGGGGCTCCGTACTTATTTGGCACGGTTTTAAAAAAACAGGGCAGTCGAATTTGAGTTTGACGCTGCAAGCATGTTCCGGGGAGCGCACCCGGCCCGGGTGCCGTTTGCGGCGGCTCGCCGCAAACACGGGCAGGACGATGCTGTCCAACTAATAACGTCGCGGTAAACGACGGCAACCGGCAAGTTTGATTGGGATAAATCTGTTGGCCATGCGACGCGCTTGGTCCATCCATTCGGCGGGCCGCCGAATGGTGCACGCCAGCGGCGTGCGCTCCCCGGAAACTGCCGTCGCCACGCCGTTTTTGGCGGGCTCACTTCTGCGATTCGTAGACGGCCTTGACCTCGTCGGCGCCAAGGGCCCGCTTGAAGACGGCGACCTCGTCGATGGTGCCGATGAAACATTTGTGCAGGTCGTCGGAACGCGCGCCAACCGCGGCATCGGTCTTGAATACGAAATCGCCTTGCGGGGCGATTTGCAATTCCTCCGTGGGTACTCGGTCGAGGTAAAAAGTGGCTTTGTCCCCCTGCTTGACGACAACCACATGATGAAAAAGCTTGTCGTGGATTTGAAACGTGGAGATGGCGCTCATCTGGATATCGGCCTGGCTGAGATAAATGTAGCCATCCTGCTCCAAGCCGACGACATAGCCTCCCGCGCCGTAGCCGAAGATTTCGCCGTAGGGGGTCGTGTTGGAAACTTTATCGGTGTCGCCGCGCTTGATCCACGCCATGATGGTGAAATCCTGTAGGTGGAGGCTGTCGGGGTTGCCGACGATCACGGCGTCGCCGTCGCCGCTGAAATTCATGCCGCCAAAAACCTTGCCTTCCTTCGTGTAGGCTGGCGCGCCCTGGAGTTTGCCGTCGTTGCCCATGCCGCTGAAATCGGTGGCGCGCCCGCCTTCGTCCTTGTCAAATTTGTAATAGAGCACGAGGCCATCGGGCATGACGCCGTCGCCGAGCCGGATCTGTCGCACGCGGGCAAAGGGAATCGTGACCTGGCCGGTGGCGGTCTTGACGACGATGCTTGCGTCGCGCACGCGGCCGGTGAACTGGTCGTCGTTTTTCAGGGAGACGCGGACGGTGCGGTCGTCGTCGAAGACGAATGTGCGCAGGCGGGCGAATGGGATTTCCACCTCGGCGTATTTGGTCGTCATTTTGAAACGCCCGGGCAGCGGCGTGCCGGTGACGCGCGTGCCGTCGGTGAGCTGGAAGGTGAGCTGCAGCGGGGCGTCGGGCGCGGGCAATGCGGCTGGAGACGGCGACGGTGAAGGGGCGTCACTTTGGGCAAGGAGGACGCCGCAAAGCAGGAGCATGCACGCGAACCATGCGGGGAAGATTTTCATGACGACGCTCTGCGAGCATAGCATAACGCACGGCGGGCGTTGTCAAGGGTACGCGAAGGGGTGTTCCGGTTTTAAAATCTCCGCCCACGGGCAACTGTAGCGTGCGGTGTCCTCACCGCAGGAAGAGCGCATCGCCACGGAAAATTCGTGGCGACGCCCAATCCCGCCGCGGCGGGACTGAGGACAGCGGACTCTACATTTTCTCCGCTGGCGCTATTCCTTGAGCGGGAGGAGGCGCTGGGTGACGAAGGTGTCGTCGAGTTCGACCACGCGCAGGATGGTATCGGCGCGGATGTACATCACGTTGCGGAAGCCAAGTTTTACACCGTTGTCGGAGGCATCGGCCATTTGGAAGATCTGGCCGTTCAGCATCACGGCAACGCGGGAGACCTTGATGAAGCCGTTGATTTTGCCGTTCGCGCCGAGCATGGCGGCGAGGTCGGTTTTGTGGATGAGGCCGTAGACCTCGGTCGGCGCCTGCTCGATCCCCTTGTCCTGGTAGCGGATGCAGACCC
>DASZPK010000044.1:0-12121 GCA_035550335.1 Chthoniobacteraceae bacterium
GATTGCGTTGAACTCGCCGCCTGGTTGAAAAACCCGAAGCACCTCCGTTTTGTCGACCCGGAGGAAAAACTCGAAAACCGTGTTGCCGTCTCCGCCCTTGTTGAACAGTCGAAACAAAGTCGAGGGCCGCTCCGTCAACGCTCTTAAACCCGCATCGAGTTCGTTATGGAAGGCCGTGACAATCGCCACCGGCATGAGGTATTTCGCGTGGATTGTCTTCGCGACGATGTTGCCCTCGGCCTCGTTCATGTCGCCAGTCAGACGCAGGTCAAGAATCGCCCCGTCGAACCGCGATTCGCGCAATTTCGCCAGGGCGGCGTCCTTCGTCTGAACCACCTCCAGTTCGATGTCGTGCGTACCGCGACGAAGGTAGTCGCGCACCGGGGACCGATAGTTGCTCTCTATGTAATCCGCCTTGTCCTCGAGGACCAGCAGTTTGAGTTTGCGGGGGTCAGGCATTTTTTGTCAGGGGTGAAAAATCCAGGATAAAATGAGCACCGACCGGGCCGTGGACGGCCTTCAGCGAATATCCGTTTCGTGTCGCCGCCTCACCGGCGATGGGCAATCCCAAGCCGATGCCACCCCGCAACGAAAAATGTGGCTCGAATATGTCCTCGGTCGCGATGTGCTCTCGCGGGATGCCGGGCCCGTTGTCGGTGATGTGCAGCCGCCGCAGTCCCGCACCTTCGTCCACTTCCACACGAAATCCGATGGTCGGATTCGGCACGAGCGGATGGGTGAGCCAATAGACGGAATTCTCCACCAAGTTGTAGAAGATGGCCTTGAGGTCATTTTCCCAAGCGATGACCTCGAATCCTTCGGGAACATCAATCGCAACTGTGACGGCGTGCGCCTTCACCTGTTCCTCAAAGGCGCCCAACACTTGATTGATTGCCGTCCGGAGGCGGATGGGGGCCTTCTTGGCCCGGGCCCGGACGCCAAGCGGCTGGATGCGGTCAAACAGGGCGGACACCAGCACCAATGCACTACGCACGCTGTCCATCGCTCGCAGCACCTCGTCCACGATAATCGGGCTTGGACCCTCTCGCAATTCGTCGAGCAATTCGGGAATCCGCCGGCTCTGGGTCCGAAGAATCCCGATCGCGCGATTACCCTCGTGCAGAACGATACCCACGACTTTGCCCAGCGTGGCCTGCCCTTGGTAGATCGCGATGGTTTCCTCCAACTTCGCAACGATCTCCTCGCGGGCCTTCTGCTCCTCGCGCAACAGGGCCTCCACCTCCTCGATTTTCCCTTGTGCCACGCCCTCGTTTTTCAGGAACGATGTGATTCTCGCCACCGGTCGTTCGTAATCCCTCAGCTCCGCCAACATCTCGCCGACGCGCGGAGCACGCTGAATGCGCCCGACGGCGCGCCTGATCGAGAAGCGCCGCTCCTGCAGATCGTTCACGATGGCCTTCACCACCGCCTTTAGGCGCTCGTAGTGCTCATCCTCCCTCAGGCCGTCACGGGCGCTCTTTTCCTCAAGATGCGATTCGGGCTCAGGGGCGATGGAGACAACGCCGAATGTCTGGTTGTTGCTGATCGCGAAAGTCGGATTGTTGATACGATCCCGGTCGAGACCCATCCAGTCGTCCCCTTGGTCGCCGTAGGGCCGTATGCGGAAATCCCCGCGAAAGACCATGATGCCACAGCTCTCGTCCAACATACGCTTGAGCTGAGCGCGGGTGGTGTCCCCCAACAGATCGCCCCGTGATTTTGACCTGTCAATCAGCTCATGTAACGAGGCGGTTTCCCGGTCGATCACCCTCAGATCCAGTTTGATCGGCCCGCACGGCACGCCTGGCAGGTTGGTGAGTACCATGTCCAACGTCTCCTCAGGGCGGCCGACAAGCAGCGGCGACTGAAAAACGCCGGTAAGGTGGCCGGTGCTGTCGATTTCCGCCGCGATCCGGTAGTCAAACTGGTCCATCACCGGAAGCGGTTCGATCTCCTCGGTTCCGTCCGGTTGTCCAATCGAGTCAAATCCTTCGGTGACCAACAGAACCTGGAAATCCTCGGCATTGCGCGCATTGAGAGGGAACAGCATCCGCTGGAGATCCAGGCGCAATTTCCCGAAGTCGCTCCGGCTCCATTCCCGGTAGACCTCCTCGCCCTTTTTCACGGTCATTTCGAAAAGCGTGCCATGCCGTGGAGACCCGCTGATTGCCCGTTTCTCCACAAGTATCCGAACTTGGTCGAGGAATTCGGCGGTCCGGAAATCCGACGCCTGCAACAAGAGAGACGTCTCAGTGTTGCTCGATGCAGTCGCCGTCCGAAGAAAGATTTCCTCACCGAGCACAAACGCCGCGAATCGCCCGATGCCCTTGTTGCCTTGCATCGGGCGTCCTCCCGGGCTCAGTCGACGGGTCAGCTTGTCAGCCGTCGCCGGAACCAACCACGTCCCGGTGACCTGCTCATAGGTCATTCCGTGGCCATCATCCTCCACGATGATCCGGACATTCCCCGATGATTCCCGAACCCCGGTCTTGAACGTGATTATGACCGTGTGCGCGTCCGCATCATAGGCGTTTTTCACGAGCTCAATCACCGCCGCCTGCGGATCCTTGATGAGGTTTTGCCCGATGGTGTGGATGAGCCGGGCCGCAGGCCGAATGCTGTGGAAATTCTTTTCCGCTGCAGGCACCGATGCATCGGCCACCTCGCCGGAAAGGCCGAGCCACTGCTGGCGGGCAACGAGAGATTGCCCTGTGTCTTCGGCCTTCTCCGACCGGATACGAATCCCTGCCGTGTTTTTTTCCAAAACCACCGCGTCTCCCGCATGCAGGTCGTTGGCCGAAAAAAATGCCGTGAGACCGGTCAGGCGGTATTCATTACGCGTCCCGCCGAAAAACTCATTGTTGTAATAAATGAAGTTGAGTGACCAGGTGCGACCGTCCGGGTCGGTGGCCACAACCTCCGCCCGCGGATTCTTCTCCGCCAAGTCCAGCGCGGGAAAGAAGCTGAGATCTGTCTTGGGAACCAGCAATCCTGCCACGTGCGCCCCCGTCTCACCGGTGTCATTCAGGCTAAGCACCTTCCGGAAGACGGTTGTCGATTCCATTTGTCCCATCTCAATCGCTCGTCGTGAGCGGCGCGAACAAAAAACCGCACCACCCGACCGCTTTGTCGCCGGGCCTGCGTTAGCGACTTGCCGCAATCGCGCTCCTGATTCGCCGGAGAGAGCGGGCCGCTTCCGCGCGAGTCAGCCCATGCTCCCATATCCGAATCACGCGCCATCCCGACTTCCTCAACGCCGTGTCAACCGCCGTGTCACGCCGTTTGTTGGCGCCGATCTTGTCCTTCCAAAATTTGGCCCGTGCCTGTGGTGCCTTGAAATGTCTCGGGCAGCCGTGCCAGAAACAGCCGTCCACAAATACGGCCACTTTTGCCCGTCGAAAAATGAAATCCGGCCGGCCGGTCATGGAGACATGGCGGAGCCATCCAAAAATTTTCTCTGCACGAAGCAGCCGGGCCAGAAGCAGCTCTGTCGATTCGTTGCCACGGCCGCGGATGCGCGCCATCAACGCCGAGCGCTGCGCAATTGTCATGACGTCGGCCATCAGATGCCTCCTATCCGAGAATCGAGCCGACAATCGAACCAATCTGTTTCGCCAGGTAGGGGGGGACCGCATTGCCCACCTGCTGATATTGCTCGGTGACGGGACCCTCGAAATAGTAGTTGTCGGGAAAGGTCTGCAGGCGAGCGGCCTCACGAACGCTCAAGCTTCGACACTGCAAGGAATCATAATGAATGTAGTAGTGCCCGTCCTTAGCGATGTGTGAGGTGATCGTGGTCGACGGTTTTTTCGCAAGCTGCACGCGAAACCGATCGACGAACGGCGCCCCTTCCATCGCGGCGTTGGCGTGATTGGGACGGAGAAAGTGAGGTGCGTCGCGGAGCGTGGGTGACCGTTCGTAGTGGCGTCCATATTCAGCCCAGAAGAAATAGCGCAACAGGTCGCGTCGCATGTGGCCGCGACTATTGTGGTTCAGTACCACCGACAGCAGCGAGTCGGAATACCAGCTTGTGTGAATCGAAGGCGTCGCCGTCGCATCCAAGACTTGGCCACCGAGAGCAAGGGTGTCCGGAATGGATTCAGCCCGCTTCTTCAATGCCTTCGCAAAATTGGGCTCCAAGTTGTTGAACGCATAGCCGGCAATCTCAGTGATGGCTGCTCGCCATGACTTGGCGGAATCGGCCTCCTTCGACATTCGGCTGCGGATTGGCGGTAGGTCCCTCAGGGCAGCCGACGCAGACACCAGCGCGGTGCGGTCAGCAACCATGCGCCGCGGACGTTTCCCGATATCGTTTCGCACTCCAAATATGAAAAGCCGATTCCTCGACTGCGGCACTCCGTGCTCCTCTGCATGCAGCACAAACTCACGTGAATTCTCGAACAAAAGCCCTTGGGCTGCCTCGTCCCCCAAGCCGTGTAATTCGTATCCCGCATCTCGCAATCCTTTGCAGATCATGTCGAACATCCCATTGCTCTGCCATTTGGCTGAGAGCAGGCCAGGGACATTCTCCATGACGAAAACCGCCGGCTTGAAACGGCGAACCACCTTCAGATATTCGAGATAGAGGCGGTGCTTGGGATCGGCCTCGAAATCCACCAGCGCTTCTCGCGATCTGCGAGCGCGCCCCACTAACGAGTAGGCTTGGCACGGGGGGCCGCCGATCAATACGCATTCGCGAGTTCCGAGCCGCGTTAACGCGGCAGCCACCCTGTCCTCGACCTCGCGACTGGTTGCCGGCTTGCCAAGTTCGGCCAATAGGGCCTCGGACGCGGCGACCTTGGAAGCAGCACCCATTTCCTCAAATAATTTCTCTCGGGTAATCCGCCCCGAGACATATTCGAAATACCGACATTTCGATTTGTCCGAGTCCAACCGCCGGAACAGAGCCCTGAGTTCGAGTGTTTGGTGCGCCCAATGGTCGCGCTCAACGGAAAGAACCGTTTCAAAAATGCGGCGGCCTTGGGAATCCCGGACGTGGCTGAAGCCCTCGTTCAGGCCCCCGGGTCCGGCAAAAAGGTCGATCAGTGGAATTGGCATCAGGGTCGGGTCGGTGTGGATTGCTGGGGGATGAAATTTGCCGCCAGGAAACGTGCTTTGCACGCCAATGTCCAGGGTGAGTTTTCGTGCCTGGGCGTTAAAGGTGCCGACTGGCGGAGCACAGGTCAGGTCCCGGGCGACACGACAACGCGATCCTGGGCGTCTTTGCGTCTCACGGTGAAGCTGGTCTGAAATCCCAGCTCGTTTTCGGGAAACAGAAGTTCGTAGCCAACGTAGATGCGTCTCTCCTTCGCCTCCTCGCGAACGGGAAAGAGCATGATGATTCCTCGATGAGCATTCTGGCCAAGCTGGCTGGCGGAGTGTGAGGGGCGCACGATGTGCTCCTTCTCCGGGTCAAGCTGCGCGCAAAGCCACTTCGCCAACAACCGGTGGCTGCTTTCACCAAACACCTTGAACCCCCGATTATCGATTCGCTGGCGTTCCTTTACCGTCAATGACGGCAATTCATCTTCAAAGTCCAGCGGGGGCCCGAAACTTCCGGTCTTCATCTGCGGCAGCAGGGCCAGCCATGATCCGATCCCGTGCGCCTGATTCTTCAGGAAGTCGATTTGGAGATGAATCTCCCGCGGTTTCTCGTGGCGCTTGTACTCTGAGTTCAGCCATCTGAAATGCTCCAAGAACCGGACCAGATCCGCGTTCTTCAGTTCAAAGGCAAATGCATCCACCGACACCGTCTTGCCCTTGTCCGTGACACCCCCCAGTCCCTTGAAATCCTTCAGCGTCTCCTTCGCCCGCCCTGCCAAATCGCCAAGGAGCCGCACGTTTTCCTGTGTACCATCTTTGTCGGCAGCAACCAGTGTGGGGGTCGAGAACTGCCCCCCGAAGTTGCGGCTGTCGATGACGGCGTTGAACATCTTGGCCGGAGAGGTCGGCGGCAACTGACCGATCATTGCAACCAAGGGAGGTATGTCCTGGGGCCGTATTCTTCGCTCGCCGGGCGCAGGCGTTGCATATCGTTTCAGTTCGTTTCGGAATCTCTCCTCCATAAGGCAAACCCCCTTGAAACGCTCCACTAGGTCCACGGTGTTGTTGGCCCCTTCCTCCACCCCGAGGAACACCCGGACCAGATCCTTGTAACCCTTGCGGAATCCAAACCAGCGCCCCATTTGCATCAAGGCGTCACCGGTGCGCGCATTCCTCCGGTAATAACTTACAGTGAGGTCCTCGAGTGTGTATCCTCTGGAGAGCTTGTTGCCCCCGACAATGATCTTCCACACCGGCTGTGAATTAAAATCCGGCGGAGGCGAACTCATCGAGTCGCTATTCAACATGAGGATGAATTGCTGGCTGTCGGTGATGCGTTGAATCGCCTGCGAGACATACGGAACCAGCTCCTGGAAACTTTTCGGCATGGGCTCCTTCGCCGATTGGGCAATACTGACGGGAAGAAAATCCGAGTCCCACAGCCGTTTCAGCTCATCACGGCCGTTGGGGGTGATGAAGGCGCAAGCGTTCCAAAGCCTTCTAAGCCTGGCGGCGACTGCGCGGTGTTCGTTGGTCCGGGCGGATGTGTGAACCAGCATCGTGTGATGCCGGAACCTCAACCGCGCATCCTTTGCCTCCCGAAACAGCTTGATCGCCCCGGCAAGCACATAACTGCGTATCGCTGTCTTGAGCGCCTCACTGTCGTCTCCGTGGTCAGGGGTGACCCGACGGATGAAAGCTATTTCCTTTTCGGTAAAATCCTCGGGATCAAGCTCCCCATAGTCCCGATCTGCATCAAAAAAATCGGAGATGCCCATGTAGCCCGCAGGTCGGTCAAGCGGCACGAAGAAATCCTTCGGAAACAAATCCTCCGGATCGTTGGGATTCACGAACGCGTTGGCATACGGTGTCGCGGTATAACCGACATACTGGCCGCGGGGGAACAGGTTCAGCAGGCGCACAATCGCCTTGTTTGTCTCGGTGCGCTGCTTCTCCTCCTTCGAGCCGGGTGCCGGCGGTTTCGTGGTATTGAGGCCCGCTTGGTCCGACTCATCGTCGATGACAAGTGTCGGAATGTCGTTCCGGCTGGTTTTGATCTTTTTCAGATCGTCACAAAGCTTGTTGATGATGCCGCCATGTTTCTTGATGACGAGGAGCTTAACTTTTGAGCGTCGAAGATTAACCGGATCATAGACCGGCTTGGATTTGTCGATTCGCTCAAGCTCCAACGCGTCAAGGGAGGTTCCCAGCCGTCGATAGTCGCGATCCGTTCTCGTGATTCTAGCCCATCCAAAGTGGCCCCGGTCTACCGGGTCCCCGCCGTGACTGATGAACTCGCTCCAATCCTCAGGCGGTGAATCGGTGTAGCCTTCGTCGTCCTGCAGCAGTTCCCGGCCAATCAGTTCCTTGTCGATTCGGCGTTGGGTTTGCGCGCGCAGAATGTTCCAAGTTCCCGCCAACACTATGATGTAACGGTATCCCGCGTCGGCAGCCCTCGCGATGAGACCGGTGAAGTTGGCCGTCTTGCCGCTCTGCACATATCCGACAACCAGCCCTCTTGAAGAATACGCCTCGGCCTGCGTCGGGTCAGCAAGGTTTCCAACGATTGCCTCGGTGCTGTTGGCAAGACTCATGATCGAAATCTTTTCCCACTTTTTTTTCTGGCGCAGGTATTCGACGTATTTTGACCAATAGTAGTCCCCGACGCCGGGCTTCGGCCGATACCAGTCACGCTGCTCCTTTGCGATGACCAGCTGCGGCTCAAGCGAGTAGTAGGGAATTTGCCGGTCGATCCGTGCCGCAAGAGCCGGGCCCGACTTTAGCAGCGCATGGATTCGCACCCGCCGTGCATCAGAATTTTTACGCGTGTCGGCCACCCAAGGCAGCTTTTCGTCGCCATTGTCCCAATCTCGTATCTGGTTTTCGAAAAGTTGCACCGCGGCATCGTTGGGATCCGTTCCAAGCACCAAGGCGAGCATCTCATCGACCATCTTGGGAGTGGCGTCCTCCAATTCCGGCCGGGATCGTGCCAAGTACAGGCGCAGATCCTTCGGACCTGACGACCCGAGGGTCGCCAGTGCCGAATCGATTCTCTCTCTCAGCTCAACCATGGTGGCGTTCATTTTCGGCTGATCTTAGATCTGACGGGAAACCCGCCGCATCCTCCTCAAGGCCCAATCCCTCAACATTGACCTGGTATTCCACGTAGTCGATTCGCGAGGCGACAGTACCGAGAACAGAAACGATCGATGGGCGCCCGAGTCTGGGAAAATCGCCGTTGACGGGAATCACGGCGATCGGACGACGCGAACGCCACAATCTCGCATAATGCCGGGAGTCGGAATCGCGCCAGCCAAGGTCGTTCAGGTTGCTAGCAAATCGGTCCAGTCTGGGGCTGTCCTTGGATAGCAGCCCGCGGATTTTCGCGATCTTGGATGCCAGAGAGAACCCCTCGGCTTTTCCAGCGGGCTCCAAAAGCACCGACACCAGCGAAAGCCTCATTCCCGTCGAGGGGAACATCTGGTCGAGCCCATGAATCCGGTGCAGTCTTCTGGTGCCGGACGAGGCCTTAACCTCGAATTCATTTTGCCCGATTCTGAAATCGTGCGGTTCGCTCCGCGGTCCCGTCCAGGCGTCTGCACCGGCTGGTCCCCGCGAGACGATCAGGCGCTCCAAGACGATCAGCTCACCGAGCAACCCGAGCTGCCGCTCCGAGCTGAGCAGTGCGCGCGGCGCGAGCAATTCGTCAAAGCATTTGACCTCGGCAACAGCCGCCGCAAGCGGGGCCTCGCCTTCCAAGAGTATGCGGTCCGCCACCGCAGTCGCGAACTGGTAGAATTGGCGATGCAACGCCTCGGAGGAAGTGGCCAACTCAAGGTAATGGCCGCCTTTTTGCCGCAGAATCCTGCCGTTGATTAGGACCAGCCGGTCAATCTCCTTGGGGATCTCGGCATTCCCGGGAAGCTGCACCAAGAGCCCGATGCGACCGTTGATGGCATCCCCAAACACCTCGACGCTAGGTTTCCGGCCGATGCGGTGTGATCGTTGCTGCCCCTCATGCCAGATGGTGGATCGAAAATTTTCCCACGAAAGGTGTCTGGGTTTTCTCAATCGGTGCTCCTTTCGTGTTTCACCGCTTGCCGGAGCATGAGGTTGGCCAGCTCCAGACGCTGCTTGATTCGGCCGCCCAGCCGCTCGGAACGAAACGCATCCTGGGCGAGAAGGAAGAGAAGACATTTGATCGCCGGGATGTCGGTGCTTGATCCCGGCAGTCCATGCAACAGATGTTTCCTATAGCGGCTGTTCAGCAACACGGTGTCATTGTCGCGGTCGACCCAAAACACCAGGTTGGCCTCCAGCGGCTTCCATTCAAAGTCGATTTTCCGATGCCGGGAAGTCTGGGGCAGCCGAAGCACCTTGAACAGGATTTCCCTCATTTCCATGGGCACGCCCGAGGCCGGCACCAGTGGGAGCTCCTTGTCCGTCATGGAGCGCGTACGATAGGTATTATTGGCAATCGAGAGAAATTCGCGAAATTCCATCTCATCCCCGGATTTGGAATCCATGATGGTTGCAGCCAACGCCGGCGGGAGATGAA
This sequence comes from Chthoniobacteraceae bacterium, assembly GCA_035550335.1. Lineage (GTDB taxonomy): Bacteria > Verrucomicrobiota > Verrucomicrobiia > Chthoniobacterales > Chthoniobacteraceae > DASZPK01. The sequence goes on from DASZPK010000044.1 coordinate 9,602, forward strand.
TTTCCGATTTCTTGACGTCCAAGCTCATTTGCAGATCGAATTCGGGATCAAGATCAATGGCCACGCGTGCCAGTGACGAATGCGGTTCAGTGTCTCTCAGCCCATTCCATCCGCCCGCCTGGATCAGCCGATTGTTTCTGTAAAAATAGAACCCCTGCCGTCCGTTTGCACCACCCGGCAGCTTGTATTCGGGGGCCTCTGAGTTCGACGGCCAGATATGCGCCATCATTTCGAAGCGTGGTGCCCCATCGACTTTCGCGTGAAACATTTTCGGGAATCCCCGACACCCTGTTTGTTTGTAGCCGAATGGGTTCAACGCCTTCACTGTGTAGGGCACGCCGGCCGTTGCGGTGTCGGCGCGGTAGACATCGATGGTGATCCGTATTTTCCAAGCTTCGCCGGAGAGATACCGGTGGAACGCGAGCCGCAGGTGGTTTTGCAGTCTGGTCGCGAGCTTTTCCGATTGTTCATCGAGGTCCTTGTGATGATGGCCTATCCGGTAAAGGTGCGTCCAATGAACCAGTGTCCCCTTTTTCCCCATTGGCTTGTCAGGAATCAACGTGCCCAAGAGTTCCTTAGCCTCCTCTTCGGTGAACATTGTGGAGGCGAAGCCGTCCTTGATCCCATCCTCGAGCCATGCGCGGCCTGACACCGCACCCTTGGCCTTGGATACAACCCGAAGTTCCTTGGCTTGACTCAATGATGCGAGCTTCAGGCCCAGACCGAATTTACCCAAGCGCTCGATCTCCTGGGTCAGGTCGGAGCCAAAGCGCATCGCTTCCTTCAATCGAACGGAAGACATGCCTTCGCCGTCGTCCATGATCGCCAGATCCAAGGCACCATCGTTGCGTTGAATCAGCCGAACGAGGATGTTTCGGGCATTTGCGTCGATCGAGTTATCGATCACATCGGCCACCGCGGATTCAAGACTGTAACCGACCGACCGAAAGGCGACGTCCAGCTTGTCGAAGTTTGGAGGCAGTTTCTCGGTGGTTGCCATGCAAGGGTACAGCTCGTCGAGCAGAACGAACGGACGAGATACGGTCATCATTGATGCCGAATCAACCTCAATGGGATACGAGGCGGCTCGCCGCGACACGGGTGCTAGGATTACATCATGAGTTGAACGAGGAATTCTTGCCGTCCGCGCGATGCGGATTTCTCTAAGGAAACGACAAGGCGCAGCGGTGTTAATCTGAGGGCTCCCCAAGTGAGGATAACTGCTCCCGCTGTGCGCAGAAGGGAACTTTGAGACAATTAATGACTTCCTGGATAAACCTATACTTTAAGGCTTTTTTTAGTTGACTGTACCAGGACACTATCCAGGTTTTCGACAGTTTAAAACTGCATTATGAAAGCCCAAATCAACAGTATACCACAGGCAAAAGAGGAGCTAGCCGAGGCGATGAATCACCTCACAAGAATCCAGGTATTCATGAATAGTTTCCAGGATGTCCTGGATCAATTCAGCTCGATTCGGGAGAAGCTCAATGCCCCTGCCCTTGGAAACCAGCCGGATGCCGCGCAGTTATCGCTCGCTGGCCGTGTTCTGCTGATCATTCGCCAGATGGGCCACCCGGTGTGGCCAAAGGCGGTCGCCGTGGAATATGAAAGCCGGAACTGGCCGGCACCGCGAAGCGGCACGATCTACGATGCAGTGAACGGGGCGATGTCCTACCTGCTACACCGCAGGAAACTGCTCGGAAGAAATGAGGAGGGGTACTTCATCGCTCCCGCAACTTTGTCGGAACAAGTCGGTGGGGAAAAAGCCGGGGAGGCCACGCGGGCGTGACGCACCAGTCACGAACGCGCCAACCTGAACCGGCGACTGGATTCGACCCAGCCACCGGCGGAATTCCGACCATAACCCCCCGCGATGCCGCAACCGGCGGTGTCGCGGGGCATTTTTTTAATACACGCCTTGGGCTGATAGACAAGACCTGTGTCGCCGGATGCCGAAGGGTTGCTTTGCCAACTCCGCCGCGCTGTGGCGCAATCCCGCCGCATCAGCCATGAGCACCACATTCGAAACCGTTGACGAGAAAATCGCGGAGGCGGAATTTTTCCTCGGACAGATGTGCGGGGCGGACGCGTTCGGAAAGGAGTTCAAATGGTATTTCAGCGCCTTTCTTGCGGCCACCCGCACCAGCACGCTGGCTCTGCAGCGGTTCGGGCATCTGCCCGGCTTCGCCGCCTGGTATGTGCCGCACCGTCTGAAACTGGTCGCCAGCACACTGGCAAAAAACTTTCACGAAATGCGCAACGATCATGTCCACGGCGGAGAGTATCCCGTAGGCGGCTCTGGCAGCGGTGGTGGACAGGCAGTAAAACACTTTTTTCCGCGAAAATCCTCCAAGGAAGACCACCCCCTGAACGACCAGGATATTGTCAGCGCTTCGCGCGACTACTTTCTCCTGCTCCTAGAAATTGTGTATGACTGTTACGTGGTGCTGGGCGTGCGCATCGACCCGCAGCAGTATTACACGAGGCAGCACTATCCCGGAGGCGACATCGATGTGG
>DASZPK010000045.1:0-3947 GCA_035550335.1 Chthoniobacteraceae bacterium
CCTTCTCGCTCGTGAGCAGCCCCTCGCCGAGCATCCGCTTGATCCGCTCCAGCCCGCGCCCCTTGAGGAAATTCCTGTGGTCCGTCACCAGCACCTGCTTGATCAACTCCGGGTCGCTCACGAGGTGCACATCTTCAAACCCCACGCGGAAATAAACGTGATCGCCGTATTGCTCCTTGAGCCCCGTCAGGTATTCGAGCCGGTCCCCCGGCAACCGCAGCAGCGGCAGACTGAATTTCGAGCGCTTTGGCCCGGGGGGATTCGAGAGCATTTTGCCCATGGCGGTATTAACAACCGTCTTTTTCGCCCGCGGTCAATGACCGAAGGTCTATTCGGATTGTTTGCATTCGATTTTTGTGGGAAAACATACTGACAACCCCGCATGTTTGCTTTCCACCCGGAATTATTCGAGCACCGCGCGCTTGCCATTGAGACGCTGGCGCAAAACGATTATAACTGGCTCGAGCACTTCAGCTCCGTGTGCCTGATTCACGATCTGTTTGGATTGGAGGTGTGTGGGATCGTCGACGAAACAGACGCGCCTGTCATTCTGGCGATCCTGCAGGAGCTGTTTCCCGATTGGCCCTACTCCCGCGTTTACTATCACGAATACGAGCGTGATCGCGGCTGGAAGGTAATGGTTTTTAAAAACTCCGAGGAGGAGGGAGGAATAAAAAGTGCCTGAGGCGGGTCAACCGTCGTCCCTCACGAGCCGTTTCCCCATGCTCACCACCTCATCGACCGCGAACCCAATCCGCTTGTAAAACTCGATGGCCTGCGTGTTGCCCGCGCGCACCTGGAGGTTGATCTTCGGGCAGCCGCGCTCGCGCAGCAGCATTTCCGCGCGCGCCATGATCCCGCGCCCCATGCCGCTCTTTTGCAAATGTGGCGCGACCGCGAGGTAATTGATCCACCCCCGGTGCCCCTCGTAGCCCGCCATCGCCGTCGCCACGATTTCCGAATCCACCACGCCCACCAAAAACAACTCCGGCGCGACTTTCATTTTCCGTTCGATGTCCGCGTGCGGATCATTCTGCGGCCGCAGGAGCCCGCACCGCCGCCATAGATCGACGACCGCGGTTTCATCGGCTGATTCGTAGGCCCTGATCAACATGCCGCTCGCCCCGTTCAATGCTGGATGGCCGTCTCCGCCGCGCTGGGCGGCGCGGAAACCTGCCATGGCGAGGGCAACTGCGAGCGGTCCCATCCTCCCCCCAGCGCCTCGATCAATTGCACCGAGCCGGTCATCTCCTGCACCTGCACGTTGATCACCGCCTGCTGGTCGCCGAGCAGCGTCGTCTGCGCCGTCGTCACGTCAACGTAAGGGTCGATGCCGGTGCGGTAGCGGCTCATCTCGAGATCGAGCGAGCGCGCGGCCGATTTCGCCGCGGCGCGCTGCTGGATCAATTGCTTCGACAAAATGCGCACCTGCGCGAGGTAGTCCTCCACCTGCTGGAACGCGGTCAGCGTCGTCTGCCGGTAGGACGCGAGCGCCGCGTTGTAGATTGCCACGTTCTGGTGCACCGTCGCGTTGCGCAAGCCGCCGTCGATGAGTTCCTCGGAAACCGTCGGCCCCACCGACCAGAACCGGTTTTGCGCATTGTACAATTGGGCGAACGTGGGTCCCCCCTTGTATCCCCCCTCGCCGCCGAGCGTGATCGTCGGAAAATACGCCGCGTAAGCCACGCCGATATTCGCGTTTGCCGCGGCCATCGCGCGTTCCGCCGCCGCGATGTCGGGCCTGCGCTCGAGCAATTGCGACGGCACGCCGATCGGGATTGGCGGGGGCTCCGCGTTCAATACCTTCAGCGGTATGGAGAAATCCGACGCCGGCCTGCCCACCAGCGTCGCGATGGCGTGCTCGTATTGCGCGCGCAGTAAACTGATGTTTGTCGCCGCAGCCTCCGCGTTTTCGAGCGTGGTCTGCGCCTCGGCCACCGAGATTTCACCCGTGATGCCGGTCTTGAATTGGTTCTCGTTGTATTCCAAGGCGATCTTGTCGGCCTTGATCGTGTCCTGGTAGAGCTGCTCGAGCGCGTCCTGCCCGCGGATTTGGAAATAGAGCACCGCCAGCTGCGTCTGCTCGGTGAGCTTCTCGTTCTCCAGGTCCGCCTCGCTCAACTGCGCGTTGTATTCCGCCGCGCGCACCTGGTTGCGGATGCGGCCCCACAGGTCCGGCTCCCATGAAAGGCTCAGGCTCGTCATCAGCGCCGTCATCGGCGTCGCCTGGCCCGAGGCCGAGCGCAGCGCCGAGCCGTTCGCCGTGAGCGTGGGCCACAATTGCGACACCGCCTCGTCCGCCTGCGCACGCGCCGCCATGAAATTCTGGAAAAATTGCTTGATGTTCTGGTTGTTGATATTGAGCTGGCCCTCGAGATCGTTCAGCGCCGGCTCGTTGTAAATCCTCCACCAATCCCCGCGCAGCATCACGCCGTCGGGCCGCGCTTCCTTCCATCCGATGCCATCCTTGAAATGTACCGCAGCCTCCTTGTACGAAGCCGGCGCCTGCTCCTGCAACGCCGCGGGCTGGTGATACCTCGGCCCCACGAGGCAGCCCGACAACGCGCAAAGCATCGCCGCGCAAAAGGCGGTTCGTCCCGCATGATTGAAAAAAACACTCTTAGGCATCGCTGGGCAAAGGCTCCTCTCCATGGTGAAATACATCCGGTTTCTTTCCCTTGATCCAAAGCCGGAATCTGTCAAACGTGAGATAAACAACAGGCGTGGTGTAAAGCGTGAGCAACTGGCTTACGATCAGTCCCCCCACGATGCTGATCCCCAGCGGCTTGCGCAACTCCGAGCCGGTGCCCGTGCCGAACGCCAGCGGCAGCGCGCCGAAGAGCGCCGCCATCGTCGTCATCATGATCGGGCGGAAGCGCAGCATGCAGGCCTCGAAAATCGAGTCGGCGGGCCCTTTCCCCACGTTCTTCTCGGCCTGCAGGGCGAAATCGATCATCATGATCGCGTTCTTTTTCACGATGCCAATGAGCAAAATGATTCCGATCACGGAAATCAAGTCGAGTTCCATCAGGTTGGTGGCCTTCGGGTTGAAAAGATTGTAAATCCACATCCCGAGCATCGCCCCGGCGCTTGCCGAAACGAGCGTGGACATGATCGTGATCGGGTGAACTACGTTTTCATAAAGGACGCCAAGCACGATGTAAATCGCTGCCAGCGCGGTGAGGATGAGCCACGGCAACGTTTTCCACGTATCCTGGTACGCCAGCGCCATGCCCGAAAGCCCGCCATGGATGGAGGTTGGCACGTTCAGATCCGGGTCGTGCATCATCCCGTTGATCGATTTTTCCGCATCGCTCAGTGAAAGGCCGGGCGCGAGGTTGAACGAGAGTGTGATTGAGGGAAACAGCCCGGTGTGGTTTACGGCAAGCGGGATCGTGTTGGCCTGTTTGCTCGAGACCGTGAAGATCGGGATCGCGCTCTTGCCGGAGGAGATAAGATAGGTGTCGTTCAGGTTCGAAGGCGACTGGAAGTACTGCGGCGCGACCTCGAGCACCGAGTAATATTGGTTTAACGGCGTATAAATGATCGACACCTGTTCCTGTCCAAACGCGCTGTAGAGCGCCGAGTCAAGCGATTGCACGGTGAATCCCAGCTTCGCGGCGTTCACCCGGTCATAGGTGAGATACGCGTCGAGGCCGCCGGTCTGCTGGTCGGAGTTCACATCCTCGAACCCCGGGAGTTTTTTCATCGCCTCCTGGAGTTTCGGGCCCCATTCCAGGAGCTGCTTGTTGCTGTCGGCCTCGAGGGTGTACTGGTATAGCGCGGGGCTGCCGCGTCCGCCGATCCTCAGGTCCTGCTGCGCATTCGGGAAAGCTTGCGCCACGGTGTCCTTCATCAATTGCGGCCGAAGAACGTTGATCACGTCGAACGCGGTTTCCGTGCGTTGCGACGGCGGCTTGAGGATGATGAAGAGGAACCCGCCGTTG
>DASZPK010000046.1:0-3909 GCA_035550335.1 Chthoniobacteraceae bacterium
TCGGGGCGCCTTCGTGATGCGGAAGAGGTAGTTGAACATCGCGCTGCCGAACGCCGGGCGCGTCGTCTTCGGGAAAAAGCGTTTCGCCATCTCCTCGAACGGCTCCCCCACCCTCCACACGCGCTCCCGTTGCGGGTTCACGTTGCTGAAAATGCGCAGGATGCGCTTCCCCTGCGTGGGCGAACTCGGGAAGGAATCGACATGGAGCCTGGTGTCATCCTTGCGCCACGAGGAGTTGCGCCCCGCGACCTCCACCGGGCGGAAGCTGGTGCGCGCCTGGGCGAGGTCCTTGCTGTAATGCGGGAACAAATTGTTTAACAAAGTTTTCGTCTGCGAGGCGAACCGCGAGATCATCCCCTTGAGCGTCTCCGCCTCCTCCCCCGTGCAAACCGTGCCGCCAAGCTTGTCGCTGGCGGGGTTGTAATTCACGTTTTTCGAGGTGTCGATCACGCGCGGGTCGCGAAGCAACACTTCCTTCTCGCTCAGCTTGAACGTGAGGTTCGGGAAGAAAAGCACCAGCCCTCCTTCGAGCGCCTCGGTGGCTTCCTTTTGCGTGGCCGCGTCGAACGGGGCGTTCCAATCGGTGTGCTGGATTTCGTGGATGAATTTCATGGATAAACAGGGAAAAGCGGCGTCCCGTCTGCGTAGCATAATTTTGCGGCAACGCCAACTAATTGGTAATCAACATACAGTCGCCATAGCTGTAAAAACGGTAATGCTCGCGAACCGCTTCCGCATAAGCTTGCAGCACAAACCCCCTCCCCGCCAGCGCGCTCACGAGCATGAGGAGCGTGGATTTCGGGAGGTGGAAATTGGTAAGGAGCGCGCGGACAATCCGGAATTCATATGGCGGGTGGATGAAGATGTCCGTGCTGCTTTCCTGCGCGCGGATTTTTCCCTCGCGCGCCATGCACGATTCCAGCACGCGCGTGACGGTCGTGCCCACGGCGACAATCCGCTTTGCGGCGTTGATTTTTTCCGCGGATTCCTCCGAAATCGCGAAGCGCTCGGAATGTATCGGATGGTCCGTGATTTTCTCCACCTGCACCGGCTTGAATGTCCCGGCGCCGACGTGCAGCGTGACGAACGCATGCGGAATGCCGCGCAAAATCTCCGGCGTGAAATGCAGCCCCGCGGTCGGCGCGGCGATGGCGCCGGGGCGTTGCGCGAAGACGGTCTGGTAGCGCTCTGCATCCTCCGGCTCGCTCTGGCGATGCATGTAGGGCGGCAATGCGAGCCGCCCGACTTTGTTCAAATCCACCGGCGCATGGAATGAAACGATGCGCTCGCCATCCGGAAGAATGCCGGTCACTTCCCCCTCGATGCAGCCCACGATGACTTTCGCCCGGAGCCTCATTTTTTTGCCGGGTTTCACCATGCATTTCCAGGTCGAAGCGCCTTGCTGGTCGAGGAAGAGAAGTTCGATTTTCCCATCGTCGGAAAAAACGCGTGCGGGGATCACCTTGGTATCGTTCAGCACCACTAGGTCGCCATCGCGCAGGAACGATGCGAATTCAGCAAAACCGCGATGCTCGATCCGTTGCTCCACGCGGCGCAGCACCATCATGCGCGAGGCGGCGCGCTCCGCGAGCGGATGGCTCGCAATCAGCGATTCCGGCAGCGGGTAATCGTAGTCCTCGGTAAGCAGGCTCATCCGCGCAAAATCACGCTTCCTTCGCCGGCTCGGGGGCGGGCCGGCTTTTTTTGCCGAAGACACGCAGCAGCTTGCAACGATTCGCCGCGGCGATCACAAGATCAGCCACGCGGCGCTTGAGCCGCCATGCGCGCCAGAAAAAGAAAAGGAGCACCAGCCCGTAGGCGATCCACGTCTTTTCGTCGCGCGCGCCGAGGAAGATCAGGCGGAAAAGCAGCACGGAAAGCGCAACCATGTTAAACAGAGCAGTGGTCGCCACCGCCTTGTACGCGAGGCGCACGCGCGTGAGGCATTTGCCGCCGCCGTGGTATTCCGTCACCGTGCGCAGCTTGATGCTCCACCATTGGTTGCCGTAAATCTGCACGTCCCAGTCCTTCCAGCCCGTGTCGGAGGAATAGCGCCAGTCCTCGGTTTCGAGCAGCGCGAAAATCTCCTCGAGCAGTTTTTCGCGGCCGATGCCATCCTCGCTCCAGAAATCGAGCTTGGTCACGCTACCGCGGTGCTGCGCTTTCGTAACATCCTTCTCGCGCGCGGCGATGGTCGCCTGCGGCGTTTGCTTGAATTTCAGCCACGTGAAATAGCGCGCCCAGCCGCGCCCGAGCGGTTGCACGAGCGCGAGGAATGTGACCAGCAACCGCGCGCGGATCGTATCGAATTTCGCCTCGATGCGCGCGTGCATCATGTACGAGAGCGCCACGAGGAACGTGCCGCCAAACATGAGGTAAGGAACGATGCGCAGATTGTAGAGGGGGATCGAGAGCACGAACATGAACACCGTGAGCGCCACCCACTCGATGCTGCTGAGGTACGCGGCCACGTCCGATTGCGGCGTGGGATAGATCGACTGGAAGAGCCCCTGCCCGAACACGCCGTGGTAGATCACCGGCTTGTTGAGCAGCCACGTGAAACGCGGCGAGCCGTAAATCTGCCCCTTCCATTTCGCGGTGCCTGTCGGCCCGAAGAAAATGAGGTGCTTGAACCGCAGCATCGATTCCGCCTCGCCATAGCCTTCCTGCTGCTTGCGAAACGCAGTGAGCGTGAAGCGCCGGTAATGCCACACGATCGCCGAGGGGCTGAACGCGATCACGCCGCCGCTGGTTTGCAAGCGCCAGCAGAAATCGACGTCATCGCCCGCCTTGCGATATTCCGCGTCAAACCCGCCCACCAGGTCGAACGCCCAGCGGTGAAATGCCATGTTGCACCCCGGGATGTGCTCGGCCACCACGTCGGTGAGGAGCACATGACTCGGTCCGCCGGGAGCGGCGGCGACCGCTGCCTGGATCCAATTCACCGCCGGCGGCGAGATATTCGGCCCGCCGACGCCGGCGTAATCGCCGCTGATGAGCGTGCCGATCAAGTAATAGAGCCAGCCGGGATCGGGCATGCAGTCGCCATCCGTGTAGGCAAACACGTCACCCGTCGCCGCATGGGCACCCACGTTCCGCGCATAGCTGAGGCCCATGTTTTTCTGCACGATGTTTTTGAAATCGGGCAGCTTTTCCCCGGTGAGCGCGGCGCGTTCGTTGCGCTGCTTCACGTAAGTCGCGACCAGCTCCTGCGTGTTGTCCTTCGAGCCATCGTCCACGAGCACGATCTCGAAATCCGGGTAATTGATCCGGTCGAGCGATTCGAGGCAGTCCTTGAGCGTCTGCGCGCCGTTGTATGAACAAACGATGACGGAGGCGCGCGGATATTTGTCGAGCTTCACACGCGAGGTGATCGGCCCCTCGCCCGCGAGTTTTTCCTTCAAAATGTGAAACGCCTTTTTCGGCTTGCGATCATGCGTGACAAGGCCGAACGCCCAGTCCGTGATCTCATGCCCTCCGGTGAACCACTCGTCCGTCCACGAAAAAAACACAGTGCCCGCGGCGCCCCCTTTCACCACCACGTCGAGGTGCCAGTCGAGCACCTCGGCCTGCATCTCCTCGCCCTTGCGGATCGTGTCGAGGCCGAATTCGCCGAGGATGAGCGGCCTGTCTTCCGCGAGATTTTGCAGGCGGGCGAGATATTTTTCGAAATCGCCGCGCCGCTCGAGGTAGACATTGAAGCTGTAGAAATCGACATTCTGCGGGAGTAAATATTCCGTGGGGGGATAGCTCGCATAGCTGTAGAGCGGCCGCGGATCGGCCGCGCGCGCGATGTTGACAAGCTTTTCAACAAACGTGATCACCCGGCGCGCACCGAGCCAGCGCACCATCGTGCTCGGGATCTCGTTGCCGACGAGATACGCGAAAATCGCCTCGTGCCCCTTGTTC
>DASZPK010000047.1:0-3102 GCA_035550335.1 Chthoniobacteraceae bacterium
AGCCGCGCTCCCGCAAGGGGGCGCGGTTTTTTTTCGTAACTGCGCGGTGTAAGCAGGTTCCGGGGAGCGCACGCGTCTCGCGTGGGGCGTTCGGCGTCCCGCCGGACGCACGTTCGGGAATGGCGCGTTCATTCCATGAGCGAAGTCGCGCGGAATCAGCGCGCACGCATCCGCACGGGCGGCGTCCACGCGCAAACCGCCCCCCAAAGTACACGCCATTCCTTGTTTCCGGCGAGACGCCGGAAATGGACACGCGGGACGCGTATCCTCCCCGGAGTTAACCTGCCGCACGCAGTTTTTTCAACGCTCCGCGCCAAAGATAACCGATTCAGTGAATGGGCGGTGGCATATCGGCTGCTCCTTTATACGCGTAAACCAATGATATCGAACCTGCCAACGGAGCAAATACAGAGTGACATACACAGCACACCAGTAGCCAGCAGGGCATATTGTCACACTTTTGGCGACACTTTGTCGCGTGAATTTCCGGGCGGGATGCGCGTCCAAGTTGGAGGAAAGCTATGATTTATCTCAGTAGTGAGGCAAAGGAACTCAATTTTGAACTGCAAAGGGCGCTGGAGGCGGTGGATGGCTACCTGCAACTCGGCATGCCCGATGAAGCCCTCCAGGAATTGAACGACGCCAAAATCAACGACCAATTCGAGACCGCCACGCTGCGCGCCCGTATCCGCGTGCTGCTGCATCTCAAGCGCTGGAAGGATGCCGAGGCGCTTTCGGAGAAAGGCATCTCGCTGCATCCCGAGGAAAATGAATTCATGGTGCAGCGGGCGTTTGCGCTCCACCAGCTCAAGCGCGGCGAGGAAGCCGCCGGCGTGCTGCTTTCCGCCCCGACGTGGATCCGGCAGACAGGCATCCTGCATTACAATCTCGCGTGCTACGAAGCGAAACTCGGCGACATGACCCTCGCGCGCCAGTGCTTGCAAGCCGCGCTGGAATTGAACTCCGGTTTCAAGAACAACGTCCGCACCGACCCGGATTTGCGGACGTTGTGGAGCTGATTCGCCTGCGTCACGCAGCGCACCTGATTTTTATAAAAGCTCATTGCGCGGATGTCATCCTGAGCGAAGCGCAGCGAAGTCGAAGGACCCCTCGCTATCATGCCGGCGCGCGCATAAAAGTAAGCCACATGTCAGGGCACCTGTTGCGTTTGAGGCCAACGCATTCTGCTTATGCGAGGTCCTTCGACTTCGCTGCGCTTCGCTCAGGATGACAAAATATTTGCTTTTGGGCGCCCAACGTAATGCGCAAGCATGGCGCTCCGGTCACGATTCAATGGCCCTTCGGCTTGTGCTCGAGCGCGTAATAATTGAACACGTAATCCTCGACAGCGTCGTGCCAGTGGCGCGGCGGGTGGCCGGTAAGTTTTGCGAGCAGATCGGTCGATAACACTGTATAAACAGGCCGTCGCGCTTTGAATGCCTTCAGCTCGGCCAGCTTTTGCGCGGTAACTTCGGTCGTCTTTAGCGGCAGCCCGGCGGCCTCGGCGCATTCGAGGGCGAAGCGGCCGTATTCCTGCCATGAGCATTCGCCGGTATTGCTGAGGTGGAGGAGGCCGCCGTGAGCGATGTCGCGCAGGAAGGGGTTCAGGTGCGCGGCGACGTCGAGCGTGAAGGTAGGCGCGCCGATTTTGTCGGCGACGGCCTGCACGTGGCCGGAGGTCGCGGCGGTTTTCAAGACTTGGTCGATGAAGCTCGGCCTGTCTGGGCCGAAAACCCACGAGACCCGCACTGCGAGGTTCTTCGCGGAGACTTCGAGCAGTGCCTTTTCGCCGATGAGCTTTGATTCGCCGTAAATGCTGATCGGCAGCGCGGGGTCGGTCTCGGCGTAAGGCTTCGTCGCCTTGCCGTCGAAGACGTAGTCGGTGCTGAAATGGATGCACTTTGCGTTTTTCTTCGCGCAGATTTCCGCGAGAGCGCGCACGGCGTGGGCGTTGATTTGCAGCGCCTCCGCGCCATGGTCTTCGCAGTAATCGACATTCGTGAGCGCGGCGCAATTGATGAGGACGTCGAACGAAAGGCCGTGGAGTTTTGACTCGATGTCGGCGTTCGATTTCAGGTCGAGTGTCTTGCGGTCGAAGCCCGTGACCTCATACACGCCGCTGTAAATGCGATGCAGCGCCGCGCCCAGGCGCCCGCCGCTTCCGACGATGACGATCCGCAGCGGATTCATTGCTTACTTCCGCTCGAGCAGCGGTTCCCACCATGCGCGATTTTGGAGATACCAATCCACCGTTTCGCGAATCCCCTCCTCCGGGCGGTGCAGCGGCTTCCAGTTCAACTCCGCGCGGAGTTTGGAGGAATCGATGGCGTAACGGCGGTCATGCCCGAGCCTGTCGGTGACGTATTGGATGAGGTCCTTCGGCTTTTTTAACTGGTCGAGGATCAAATTCACCACATCGATGTTTTTCATCTCGGCATCCGAGCCGACATTGTAAACCGAGCCAGGCTTCCCCTCGAGCAGCACTGCGAGGATCGCCGAGCAATGGTCCTCGACGTGGATCCAGTCGCGGACGTTGAGGCCGTCGCCATAGACCGGGAGCGGCTTGTCGTGCAGCGCGTTGAGGGTCATGAGCGGGATCAATTTTTCCGGGAACTGGCACGGGCCGTAATTGTTGGAGCAGCGCGTGATCACCACCTCCTGGCCGTAGGTTTTGTGCGCGGCGAGCGCGAGCAGGTCGGCGGAAGCTTTGCTGGCCGAGTACGGCGAACTCGGGTCGATCGGCGATTGCTCGGTAAATTTCCCCTCCGCGCCGAGCGAGCCGTAAACCTCATCGGTCGAGATTTGCACGAACCGCTTCACCCCGTGCCGCCGGGCGCAATCGAGCAGCACGCTGGTGCCCACCACGTTCGTGTGGATGAAATTTTGCGGCGAATTGATGCTCCGGTCCACATGCGATTCCGCCGCGAAATTAATCACCGCGTAAAAGCTGTGCTTGGTCATCAGCTCGTCGATCTGGTCGGCATTGGCGATGTCGGCCTTGAAAAACTCGTAGCGCTCCCCGTATTCGCCCGCGAGGCCCGCCGTGTTTTCGAGGTAGCCGGCATAGGTGAGCGCATCGACATTGCTGATGAACTCCGGCGA
>DASZPK010000048.1:0-2435 GCA_035550335.1 Chthoniobacteraceae bacterium
AGTGACATTCACCACGGGATGATCGGGGCCTTGCTGAAAGTCGGGGTTTTTCCAGCTTTCATCGACGTTTGGGTTTGCCTGCGCATAGGCGCGGTAGTCCTGCACGCGGGTGTCCCAGATGCTGACTAATATGTCCGTGCCCTGGAGAGGGACGAACTTCATTCCCAACGAATTGACGAACGGCGGCACGGCGCTGATGGCATGGGCGCGGATTTTTTGCACTTGGTCAAACGGGATCTCGACGCGGCCGAAACTTGTTTTCAGCGAGAGCGACGGAAGCCCAGGATTGCCCGCGAGGACATCGCCGTTGGCAAGGGTGGCGCGGGCGACGTGATCATCGCCGAATTCGATGGCGCGCAAGGAGGACAGGGGGATTTCGATCGAGGCATATTCGGTTTTCATTTTGAGGCTGTCCGCCTCGGGCTGGCCGATGATGCGGGAGCCGTCGAGGAGATCGACGATCAGTTGCACATCCGTTTTTTTGGCGGTTGCGACGTTGTTGTCCGGCGACGCCGCACGCGCGGCAAGTAACAAGCCCAGGAAGCAGACAAGGAACGGTTTCATTTTGTTGCGGATGAGCCAGGTGCGGCTTCCACGGGTGCGAGGACGCAGCGGAAGCCGTGGTTAATAAGATGGTCACCGAAAGGGTCACGGTTGCGATAGGAGGTCGATAGCATGGCGGGATCGGTGGCGCCCAAAGCCGGGCCGCGATCGACACGGTATGTCTTCCCTCCGCCGTCGTCCTTTAAATATGGATACTTGTCGAGCAAGGCTTGCTCGTTCAAGCCGCTTTGATACCAATCCTCGCACCATTGCCACACGTTGCCTCCCATGTCATACAAACCATATTCGTTGGGACTGTAGCTCCCGACGGGAGATGGACTGCCTCCGTTGAGGATGGGAGCATCCCCAGCTGGTGGCGGCCATTGGTCACCCCATGGATATTTTCGATTCCCGACCGCCGCGCTCCATTCCTTGTCCGTGGGCAAGCGGTATTCCTGGTGCTGCGTGATCCTCCCTTCCTTGCGTTCCTTTTGCGTGAGCCATGCGCAAAATGCTTTCGCTTCGATCCAACTTACCATGACCACCGGACAATCAATTTCCTGCGCGAAGCCGGGGTTTTTCCAATTTGAATCCCCTCCGGGGTTCGCCTCGGCGTAAAGGCGGTAATCCTCCACGCGGGTGTCCCAAATGCTGAAAAGCACGGTGGTGCGCGGCACGGGGGCAAACCTCATGCCCAGTGAATTCACAAAAGTTCCGCCGAGATGGACCACTCGAATCCTGCTTGCCAGCGATAACGAAATCGAAACCCGGGCAAAACTCGTTTTTAGCGAAAGCTCCGGAGGCGCAAAATGGCCCGCGAGGGTGTCGCCATTGAGAAAAGTGACGTGCGCGGTGTGGTCGGTATCGTCAAACTCGATTGCCCTCAACAATGACAGGCTGATTTCCACCGTGGCAAATTGCGTTTTCATTTTGAGGCCGTCCGCCTCGGGCAGGCCGATGATGCGGGAGCCGTCGAGGAGATCGACGACCAGTTGCACGCCATCCGTTTTTTTGCTTGTTGCTGCGTTGTTGTCCGGCGACGCCGCATCGGCGGCAAATGCGAGACACATGAGGCAGGCAAAGAAGGTTTTCATCAAGCAGATGAGTCAGGGCGCTGTTTCCACGGGGGCGAGGACGCAGCGGAAGCCGAGATTCGAGCCTCGAGCGGAGGGCGGGGTGGTGGTGCTGTCGTGACGCGAGCAGAGGAGGCCGTCGCGCGCGGCAAACTCCCACGAAGAACCGCGGACAACTTGGGAGATCTGTCCCCCTTGGTCGAACCACACGCACGATTGGCACACGTTGCCCCCGATGTCATACAATCCGTAACGGTTGGGTTTGAAGCTGCCGACCGGCGAGGTGTATTGGTAATCGTCCAATTGAAGGGAGGCGTTGTAGTTACCGGCGCCTTTCGGTGGCGGCCATTGGTCGCCCCATGGATAGTCGCTGCCACCGGTGGCGACGGTCCACTCCTCATCCGTGGGAAGGCGGTATTCGCGGCCTTTTGCGATCTTGCCCTCAGCGCGTTCTTTTTGCGTGAGCCACGCGCAGAATGCCCTCGCGTCGTTCCAACTCACGTTCACGACGGGATGATCGGGGGCCTGCTGGTAACCGGGATTCTGCCAGCTTCCATCGACGTTCGCGTTTGCTTGCGCGTAAGCGCGGTAATCCTGCACGCGGGTATCCCAAATGCTGACGAGCACTCCAGTGCCCGGCAAGGGGACAAACTTCATTCCCAATGAATTGACAAATTGCGGCCCGACGCCGGCGGCGCTGGCGCGGATTTTGCGCACTTGGGCAAATGACAGTTCCGCATGGCCGAAACTCGTTTTGAGCGAAAGTGCCGGGATTACAAGCCGGCCCGCGAGGGCGTCGCCATTGAGAAATGTGACGTG
>DASZPK010000049.1:0-6657 GCA_035550335.1 Chthoniobacteraceae bacterium
GCTACATCCGCAACGCCGTCGAGGCCAGCCCCGAGCGCCCGATTTTGGTCGATCATTTCCTCGAGGATGCCACGGAGGTCGATGTCGATTGCATCGCCGACGGCGAGACCTTCGTGCTCGGCGCGATCATGGAGCACATCGAGCAGGCCGGCATCCACAGCGGCGACAGCGCCTGCGTGATTCCCTCGTTCTCACTCTCCGAAAATGTAAAACAAACAATCTCGCACGCCACCAAGGCCATGGCGAAGGAACTCAATGTGCGCGGCCTCATGAACGTCCAGTTCGCCGTGAAGGACGAGGTCGTCTATGTCCTCGAAGTGAACCCGCGCGCCTCGCGCACCGTTCCCTTCGTGAGCAAAGCCATCGGCAAACCGCTCGCGAAACTCGCCGCGAAAGTCATGGCCGGCAAAACGCTCAAGGAACTCGGTTTTACGACTGAAATCATCCCGCCGCATTATTCCGTGAAGGAAGCGGTGTTCCCGTTCATCCGGTTTCCCGGCATCGACATCGTGCTCGGCCCCGAGATGAAATCGACCGGCGAAGTGATGGGCATCGACGCCGACCTCGGCCTCGCCTACGCGAAATCGCAAATGGCCGCGCAACCCCCGCTCCCGAAAGGGGGCAACCTTTTCATCAGCGTGAAGGACTCCGACAAGCCCGCCGTCGCCGCCATCGCCGGCGATTACGTGGCGCTCGGGTTCAAGCTCTTCGCCACCGCCGGCACCGCCAAGGCGATCCAGGCCACCGGCGTGAAAGTCATCAAACTCTTCAAAGTCTCGGAGGGCCGCCCGCACGTGCTCGACATGATCAAAAACGGCGAGATCCATTTCATCATCAACACCCCGAGCGGCAAGACCCCGCGCGAGGACGAAGTAAAAATCCGCAGCGCCGCCGTCGCCAACCGCATCCCGATCATGACGACGTTGAGCGCCGCCCGCGCCAGTCTCCGCGGCATCCGCTCATTGCAGGAGCACGGCATCACCGTGAAAACGCTGCAGGAATACCACGCGTAAGCGCACACGGAATTTCATTCGCCAGATGGAACTTCCCGACAACATCTACCAAAAAATCGAAGAACTTTCGCGCGAAGGAGACTCAGCGGCCGAAGCCGGGGATCACGACCGAGCCGTGAGTTTGTTTGCGCAAGCGTTTGATTTGCTGCCCGAACCAAAATTCGAGTGGGAAGCCGCAACATGGCTGCTGACCGCGCTCGGCGACACCTATTTCCTTATGGGCGATTACGAGGATGCGCGCATCGTCCTGTCGCATGCGATGCATTGCCCCGATGCGATTGGCAATCCCTTCATCCACATGCGCCTGGGGCAGGCGCAGTTTGAATTGGGAAACATGGAACGCGCCTCCGATGAACTCGCCCGCGCCTGCATCATGGGTGGCGGGAAGGATTTTTTCCGCAACGAGGATCCCAAGTATTTCAATTACATCTCAAGCATCCTGCTCCCGCCGGCTGGCGCCGATAGCTGGTAAAACGAAGCGAAGACCGCAGCCTAAAACTTATTTTTGCACCGGCTTCGTCGGGTCGCCGCTGTAAACGAATTCCACTTTGTTTGACAGCCGCGAAATGAACAACAGGTTGACGGGTTCGCCATCGCGAAGCTGCGCCTCCTTCTGCCTCGCCATCTGCGCCTCACCGAGGGCGGTCCAGCCGCGGCGGCAGAACAAAAGCTGCACCGCCACCGTGTCCCCCTTTTTCACGCCGAGGCGTTCGGGGTGAAATTCCATGTGGAAGCGCGCCTCCTTCACCAATATTTCCGGTGCCGCGAGCGCGCGGGGTTTTTGTTGGGGTAGCTTCGCAGGATCGGGCACGAACGGCTTTCCATTCACCCACCAGCGCGTCAGGAATTTTTCATCGGGGAAATAAATGGAAATCTCCTCGTCGAGTTTCACTGCGAGATCGCCATCCTTGATTTCCAGCTTCACGCTAGGATCGGTCTCCGCGGGAAAAACAGGCGGGAGCGGCTGCGCGGCCTTCGGCAGTTTTTCGATCGCGACGCGCTCGTAGCCTGGCCAATCCGGGAGCGCGACGCCACCGGGGGGATTCGCCACATCCATGGAGGCATATTCATCATCCCCTTCTGCCAGCGCGTCCGCGGGCTGTTCCTTGTCGGGGTCGCACCACGGCGACCAGGCCTGCGCGGCGGGCTTCCCCGCAACTTCCACCGCGGCTTCCGCGACGACACGGGTGACGAGTTTGTCGCCCTCCTTGGTTTCCTCCGAAAGCTTCACCCGGTATTTCCCCTCGATGCGCAGCGGCACGATCTTCATGTAAAGATACCCCGCCGCCTCGCGGCGCGCGTAGGCCAGGGCCGAGCGTTTCTCCTTCACTTGCGCGATGGCATCCCCCGGCCCTTCCACATCGACCGTGAGGGGCCCCAGGGTGTCTTCCCCGTCCGGCACTTCGCCGGGGTCCTTCTCCGTGAAGCAGTAGAGCACCACCGCGCCGTTGACTGCGCCGGTTGCGGCGCTGATACCGAGCTTGCAACCCGCCGAACGCACGCTTGCCGGCTTTTGCGCGAGCAGATCGCCCCACGAGCGCGTTACGGCGATTTGCGTTGTCGCCGGCATGGGAGCGGTCTTTTCATCGTCCGCCGCAAAAGCATTCGCGAAAATCGCCGCGCCCGAGAGAACGCCCGCCGCCACGACCAGGGGGAATGTTTTCATAATGTAAAACGATGTATCGCGTGCCGCCGCTTGATTGAATATGCCGGGGGCAGCGATCTTCTTACATTTCCCGCGCTTTGCGGATGCATCAGCTCCCGCCCGCTTCCGCCACCGCCCTGCGCAGGTCCGCCAGCTCGAACGGCTTGGAGATGAAACGGTCGGCGCCGAGCTTGCGGTAGGAGGCCTCGAGGTCGCCGGTCAAAAATGCCGAGAGAACCACGATTTTCCCGCGGAAATTCGTCTTGCGCACCAAGTCCACCAGCTCCAGGCCGGAGATTTTGTTCATGAGGTGGTCGGTGACGAGCAATTGGTAGCGGTCGGGATTTTTCTTGAGCGCGGAGAGGGCATCCTCGCCGTCGTGGACGACATCCACATCGTGCCCCGAGCGCCGCAGCACGAAGGAAACAGGCTCCGTTGTGGAGGTTTCATCGTCAGCCAGCAGAATATTCATAAAAGGTTTTACACGATTCCGATCGCATGCCGCCCGCCGTTCCACCCGGTTATACACTACTATAAACCCCGGAGGATGCCAATCCTATATTAATTATCTTTATATTGGCAAAAGAAGCCCGATTGATGCAACCCATCGGTGAGAAAAAAATGGGGTAACCGACGGGACTCGAACCCGCAACAGCCAGAATCACAATCTGGAGCTCTACCATTGAGCTACGGCTACCATCATTATTGCCGCCTGAGGCGGCCCCGCTGCCGCGTAAGGCGCGGCCCCACGCATGTGGGACAGGGAATCTAGCAAACCTGCGCCCGATGCCAAACGGAAAATTCAGGCCCCACGCAAATGATAAAAAGTAGTTGATGCGGGGTGAATTCACGTCTTAGCTTTCATCCCCCCGGGCGGAAACCGCAGTTTGCCGCGCGGGAAAATCACTTACCAATATTTTATGGCCTCCCCGTTTCGATTCTCCAGCCAGTGGATGAAGGTTGTCTTCGCGATCGTCACCATCATCGTTTTCGTCAGCTATTGGAACGGACCCACAGGCAATCGCAGCAACAACATGCCCCGGGGCGCCGATGATTTCGGCAGGATGTACGGCGCGACGGTGACCGGCACGCGCTGGAAGCGCGAGGCGCGCATGGGGCAACTCGCCTACCAGTTGGGAATGAACGAGCTGTTCGCGTCACTTTGCATCAACCCCGTCCGCGACCAATACACCGGCGGCAAACCGCGCTCGATGGATGAAGCCATCACGAATTTCGCATGGAACAGTCTCGTGCTGAAACATGAGGCCGACCTGCTGCAGATCGAGCCGATGGGCGACAACGTGCACAACGACCCGAAGGTGGCGGAAGAGATCAAGCGCATCCCCAAATTCCAGACAATGGACGGCCAGTTTGACCCGAAGCTGGAGGCCGCCTTCGTGAACGATGCGCTCCCCTCGCTCGGATTCACCGCGGACGACCTCGAGGAGATCGCCGCGGAGAGCGTGCGCCTGGAGAAGCTCAAGGAGCTGCTGAAGACCTCGTTCGTCATACCGCCGGGCGCGTTCAAGGCGGTCTATACGGCGGGGTATCAAAAGCTCGACACCTCGGTCATCCATTTCAAGCTTTCCGATTTCGCGGCGAAGATCCAGCCGACGGACGAGGAAATCCGCAAGGCGTTCGAGGCGCACCTCGCGGGGTATTATTCGGAGGAAAAACGCGGCATCGAACTGGCGACTTTCGCGCTGAGCGACGATGAGAAGAAGCTCACGGGCGACGCCCGCGTGGCTGCGCTGCAAAAAATCTCCGACAATGTGGAGGCATTCACGACCGCGCTGGAGGAAAAGGGGGCCAAGTTTGACGACGTGGCCGCGAAATTGAAAATCCCCGTGACCACGTTCCCGCCCTATTCGCTCGCCGAACCCGACCCGAAGCTGCCGAAAATGCAGGAGGTGGTGGAGGCGGCGTTCACGCTCACGCCGGACGACCCGGTGAGCCAGCCAATCCAGGACGAGGAGAACGGGGTGTATTACATTGTTAAACTCGGCGACATCGTCCCGAAAAAGCTCCTCACGCTGGACGAGGCGCGCCCGCAGGTGGTCGCCGAGGTCAAGAACACCAAGGCCCAGGAGGCGATGGGGGTGCAGGCCCGCGAAGTGCGCAACAAGATCGCCGCCGACATGAAGGCCGGCAAATCGTTTGCCGATGCCGCCAAGGACGAGGGGCAGACCGTCGAGGTCTACCCGCCCGGCTCGCTCAGCTCGCCCGACCCGGAGAAGGAAGATGCATCCGAGGTGCTTTTCACGGCCGACAAACTGAAGGAGGGGGAACTGAGCGAATTCACCCCCATGCCGGGGGGAGGGTTCATCGTGCATCTCGACAAGCGGGAGCCGATCGACCCGAAGCAATTTGAGGCCGACCGCGCGCGCATCGAGCCGAGATTCGTGCAGCAACAGGTGGATGATGTTTTTGCGGAATGGCTCCGCAAGCAGAGGGAGGCGGCAAATATCGTCCAGGCGCAACAAGGCGGCGGGAATTCCGCTCCCGCCAGCTAGGCCATGCCCGGGGAGGAAATCGAGGCGATATTCGACGACGCCAACGGCGATCTCGCCCTCGGCGAACTGGAGGCAGCGGTCGAAAAATACCGCCGCTGCGTGGAGCTGGACCCCGCGTTTTTCGATGGCTGGCACGCGCTCGGGATGGCGCTTATGAAGCTCGGGCGTTTCCCCGAGGCGATCGAGGCCGGCAAAAAAGCCGTGGAACTCCACCCAAACGACCAGATCGGCTGGACAAGTTTGTCATTGTTTTACAACCGCAACGGCCAGATCGCCGAGGCCGAGGCCGCCGGCGCGAAGGCGAAGGTCATTTCGTGGGGCGGAAAGATCAAGCCGCAGGCTTGAAATGACGAGTCGCGCGCGCTCCTCTCGCTCCCAAGTGCACCTTGTTCCCAAACTTTGTTTGGAAACACACCGGTCTTGGAAACTCTGTTTCCCCTGCGGACGATTGACGAAACAGAGTTTCGCAAGCCATCGCATTCCCAAACAGAGTTTGGGAGCGAGCGAGTCGTGGGAGTGAGAGGAGATATGCTTGATCCGCCATTCGTGCTTCTTCGTTCCCGCTTGTCATCGCCCGGCGATTCCGCTATTCGATGCTCACTATGAAACACGTCCTCGCGCTCCTGGTTTTCGTTTGTTTCGCCGCCCCTGCCTTTGCCGACAATCCGCCTCCCATTTCCGCAGTCCAGGCCGCCGAGGCCGCGCAGAAAGTCATGGATGACCTCAAGCTGCCCAAGGACATTTACATCGCCTCCGTCACGCTCACGCACGCGACACTGCTCGGTGGCGATACTTACTGGCTGGTGAAATATTCGCACCCCGTCCCCTCTGAAGGAACGAACGACCAGGAAGTCGGGATCAAAGTGCGCCTGGACGGCTCCGTGGCGCGTGTCGTCAAGCACCTCGGGAAATAGCGATTTCCGAAACGCGCCGGCAAACATGATGCCGGCTCCGATTTCTCAATAACACCGGGCTTCAGTCCGGTGCTCACGAAGCGCGCAATTCAGCCAGCCGTTTCCAACGGCTTCCCCGGTCGCGCCAGCCGAATGGGCATCGCGTCTCAGCGGCTCACGGCGAGGCCGTCCTTCGCCATCAGGTCCACGAGGCGGATTCGCTCGTCCTTGAGGCCCTTCAAAAAATCGGTGATTTTTTCGCCATAGGCGCGCAAGGCGTATTGGTAGACCACCGTTCCGCCGTCCTTCGCCTTGTCATATTTCATTACGTTCCACTCGGCGAAGGCGTGGTCGGGGGCGAGGATGAGAAAATCGATGATTACCTCGCCCGTGTCGGGATTCTGGATGATCCGGCTGTGCGCGTCGGGATATTTTTTCTTCAGCTCCTTGTCCAGGGCTTGCGCAGCCGCGAGGGGATCGTTCACTTGTTTAAACACATGCACGGAGGCGAGCTTCGTCCATGTGTCGAAGGTCTCGTCCTTGGGGATGTATTCCTTCAGCGATTCGGTGTCGCTCGATTCGTTCGAGGCAAG
>DASZPK010000050.1:0-5551 GCA_035550335.1 Chthoniobacteraceae bacterium
TGGCGCTCGCCTCGTGCAGTTTTTTCACCGGCTATCGCATCGATGTGGATGCCATCGGGCGGCTGCTCCACGCGCGCGGCGTCCTGTTCTCGCTCGACGCCATCCAGACGCTGGGCGCATTCCCCACCACGGTCGAGCACGTCGATTTCCTCAGCGCCGACGCCCACAAGTGGATGCTCGGCCCGCTCTCCATCGGCATCGTTTATGTCAAGAAACAGCACTTCGACCTCGTGCGTCCCACGCTCCTCGGCGCGTGGAATGTCCTCTCGCCGAATTTCATCGCGCAGCCCGAGATCGTCTTCGAGCCCTCGGGCCAGCGGTACGAGCCCGGCGCGCTGAACATTGCCGGCATCTACGGGATGAAGGCGGCCATCGAGCTCATCATGGCCATCGGCGTGGATAAAATCGGCGCGCGTCTTTTGGAGTTGAAAAAATACCTCGCGGGCCGGCTGGAGCTGCTCGATTTCGAAATCATCCCGCCCGCAAGCGGCGCAAACTCCTCGGGCATCACCACCTTCCGCCATCCGCGCGCGAGCATGGCGAAACTCTTCCGCCTCCTCGAGCAGAACGGCATCGTCGCCTCGTTGCGCTACGACCGCGCCGGCGTGGAATACCTCCGGTTCAGCCCGCATTTCTACAACACCACCGACGAAATCGACCGCGCGCTCGATGTGTTGCGCGGCGAGATTTGACATCGCGACCCAATCGGATATTTGAGCAACGCCTAAGCCCCCGCCCTCGTTACCAGGCTCCAGCCTGGTAACGCCATTGTCTTTGAAGCTCCAGCTTCCATTGTGCGTCCTCCACGGAACAACACGCCGTGAATGAAGCTGGAGCGGAGCTTGGGAACGAGGAGTGTCGAGACGGCGTCAGCGTGACGAAATGCACCACTCCCGTCTGCATTGACATCGTCCTGTGTTTAGGTATTTGAGCATGACGAACTTTTTCCCCAATCACACCCCAAGACCATGAAAACGCTTTTTCCCAGCCTCGCCGCGATCGCGTTGTTCGCGCTTGCCACAACCGCTCTCGCCCAAGAGCCCGCGCCATCACCCAAACCCGCCGCCACGCCCGAGCCCAAGCCCGGCGTCTATGATTACCAGGACCTCCCGATCGCCGACGTGCTCCGCGATCTCGCGCGCCAGGCGAAGGTGAACCTCACCATCGGCGTCGGCGTCCTCGGCCCCCTCACCTTTCACGAGGAAAACAAGACCCCGCTGCAAGTCATCGAGGACATCGCCAATTACCGCAACCTGCTCTTCCACGAGATGGACGGCGTTTATTACGTGGTCACGCAGGACGACTGGCGCGAGCTGATGCGCAACCGCTATTACTTCGAAGCCCCCGACCTCCCGGCCGCAATCGCCAAATACGAGAAGCGTTACTACGACGCCCTCATCAAGGAAGGCTTCACCAAGGACGAAGCGCTGAAAATCATCACCTCGCAGCCACTCCCGCCGCGCGACTCGCGCTTCGCCTGGTAGCGATACAAACTCCGCCGCGGCGCTGTAGCGTCCGCTGTCCCCAGCGGAGGGCACAGGACGCCGCTGCAAGATTTCGGCGCGCCCGTTTGTCATTGTTTGCAAACTCCGTACGGACTATGCTGCCGGCGTGGTAACCATCCGCACGTATTTCAACAATGCCGAGGCATGGCTTGCCAAATCCGTGCTGGCGAATGAGGGCATCGAGGCGGAAGTCGCCAGTGATAGCGTCAATACGTTTTACGCCATCGCCCTCCCGGCGCGACTGCAGGTACCCGAGGAAGACAGCGAACGGGCGCTCGCGATTTTGGACCAGCACGAGGAAAGCCTGCCGCAACAGCCGCCGGAATCCACGTCCGCCCCGGCGATTGCGCCGGAAACAGCCGGGCCCGCCGAAGCGGAACAAATCCCTGAGCGAAAAATCGGCTCACCCAGTCTCGCGCACCAATGGGCGCCGCTGGCGTTTTGCCTGCTGGCCGTGATCGTGGCGGCGTGGGCGCTCTTCATGTGCCTTGCGCCCCCGCAATGGCTGTATGGCATGGACCAATTGATCCGGGCCGGCAACTCCTACCTGGAAAAAAAGGATTACGACTCCGCCTTGAAATACTACAACGCCGCACTGGTGCTCCGCCCCATGGACACCGGCGCCCATTATGACCGCGGGCTGGCCTATTACTGGAAAGGGGATTACGCGAAGGCAATCGCCGATTTTTCGGATGACCTGAAGATTGAACACCGCGACTGGCAAGCTCATTTGGTCCGGGGACAGGCCTACGCCAAAACCGGCCAAAATGCGCTCGCCCTCGACGATTTTGACAAAGCGATTGAAATCGACCCCGACCGCGGTGCCAGTTACCGGGAACGAGCCGTGCTGTACGAGTTTTCGGAGGCATGGGATGCCGCCATCGATGACCTCGATACGGCGATCAAGCTGGACTCCAGCGATTACCAATCCTACAGGAGCAGGAGCTATGTCCACTACAGGCAGGGGGACTACGACCTCGCAATGGCTGACGTCAACGAGTCATTGAGCATTTCCCCCATGGCCAACTACCGGGCCTACATCATACGCGCCTTGATTTACGCCAGAAAGGAGCAATACGACAAAACATTCGCCGATTTCGATGTCGTGCTGAAGCACAACCCCGATGACTCCGCAGCACTGGTGAATCGAGGCTTCGTTTACGTCAAGATGCAAGACTACAACAAGGCGCTGGACAATTTGAACCAGTCCATCGCCATCAAGTCCGACGACCCCATTGCCTACCTTAACAGGGCTTTCGTCTATTCAAGAAAAGGCGACGTCCAAAAAGCAGTCGCCGATTTCAACCGCGCCATCCAACTCGCACCTTCCAAGTGGCAGTGCTATGACGAATTCGCATGGCATTATGCCACCAATCCCCAAGCATCCGCGCGCGACGGCGCAAAAGCGGTGGAACTCGCATCGAAAGCAGGCGACCTCTCGAACTGGAAACATTGCGGATGCCTCGAAACGCTTGCCGCCGCCGAGGCCGAAACGGGCGATTTTCCTGCTGCCCTGAAGCACGCAACGCAAGCGCAGACCATGGCGCAGGAGGACAAGACCCTCACCACCGAAGACCGCGGCATCATGGCTGATGTCCTCAAGCACTGCCAGCAGGGGACACCCTATCGCGACACGAGGCACTGAAGGCGGCGCGTCGCAATTCCATGATTGACCTCGCTTTGCGCGCGCGACTAGGATTTCTCCCTTACCTGCATTAAGGAGGCACATTGGACTTAAAAGAAATCAAGCTTTTGATCGATTTGATGAAGAAAAACGACCTCTCCGTCCTCAAAATTGAGGAGGAGGGGTTCAAGGTCACGCTCAAGAAAAACACCGGCTTTCAACCCGTCATCTCCCATTCCGCGCCTGCCGCCCCGGTGGCAGCCGCTCCCGCCCCTGCGGCCGCCACGCCGGCGGCCCCGGCGGCAAAGGAGGACGAGGGGCGCCAGATCGTCTCGCCCACCGTGGGCACTTTTTACATGTCGCCCAAGCCCGAGTTGCCGCCGTTCGTCACCGTCGGCCAGGAGGTCACACCCGACACCGTCGTCTGCATCATCGAGGCCATGAAAATCATGAACGAGATCAAGGCCGAAACGAGCGGCGTCATCGCCGAGATCGTGGCCGAGAACGGCAAGCCGGTGCAGTTCGGCCAGACGCTCTTCAAGCTCAAGTAAACAAGCGAAGGCCGATGTTTAACAAAGTCCTCATCGCCAACCGCGGCGAAATCGCCCTCCGCGTCATCCGCGCCTGCAAGGAACTCGGCGTCCGCACCCTCGCCGTCTACTCCGAGGCGGATGCCGATTCGCTCCACGTGCAACTCGCTGACGAGGCCATCTGCATCGGCCCCGCCGCGAGCAAGGAGAGCTACCTCAAGATCGACCGCATCATCAGCGCCGCCGAGATCGGCGACGTGGACGCCATCCACCCCGGCTACGGCTTCCTCGCCGAGAACGCCCATTTCGCCGAGGTCTGCGCGACGTGCAACATCAAGTTCATCGGCCCCACCCCCGAGGCGATCCGCGCCATGGGCGACAAGAACATGGCCCGCGCCACCGCCCGCAAGGCCGGGGTGCCCGTCACGCCGGGCAGCGATGGCCTGGTGGAAAGCGAGGCCGAGGCGCTCAAGGTAGCCAGGAAAATCGGTTATCCGGTCATGATCAAAGCCGTCGCCGGCGGCGGCGGCCGCGGCATGCGCCAGGCGCACAACGACGGCGGCCTCGTGCAAGGCTTCCATAGTGCGCGCCTGGAGGCCGAGACCGCCTTCGGCAACCCCGCGGTATATATCGAGAAGCTCATCGTCAATCCGCACCACATCGAGTTCCAGGTGATGGCCGACGAGCACGGCGAGATCGTCCATATCGGCGAGCGCGACTGCTCCATGCAGCGCCGCAACCAGAAGATCATCGAGGAAACCCCCTCCCCGCTCATGACCCCCGGGTTGCGCGAAAAGATGGGCGACGCCTCCGTGGCCCTCGCCCGCGAGGTCGGGTACCAAGGCGCCGGGACGCTCGAATTCCTCGTCGACGACCACGGGAATTTTTTCTTCATGGAAATGAATACCCGGATACAAGTTGAACATTGTATAACAGAGGAGGCTTATGGGATCGACCTCGTGAAGGAGCAGATCAAGGTGGCGGCGGGGGAGAAGCTCTCCAGTTTTGTGAGGGACGCGAAGCTCAAATACCACGCCATCGAGTGCCGCGTGAACGCGGAGGACCCGTTCAACAATTTCCAGCCGAGCCCGGGGCGCATCGACCTTTATTACGCGCCGGGCGGGCGCGGGGTGCGGATCGATTCGCACGCCTATTCCGGCTACACGGTGCCGCCGCATTACGACTCGATGATCGCGAAAGTGATTGCGATGGGCACCACGCGCGACCACGCCATCGAGCGGATGCGCCGCGCGCTGGGGGAATATTTGATCCGCGGGGTCAAGACCACGATCCCGTTCCAGGAGGCGATCATGCGCGACCCGGATTTCATGCGGGGGAATTACAACACGGGGTTCGTGGAGAAGATCATCAAGTCGCGGGTGGCGGAGTTCAAGCGTTGAGAGGCATTGCCGAGTGCAGGCTTTACGGGATCGCGGACCTGGGCTATGTGGAACTGCCGGGAGTGTGTGACACAGTAAAACGAATGATCGAGGGTGGCGCGGACATCGTGCAACTGCGCGCGAAGGGCATGGAGCTGGAGGAGATCGAGCGGATTGGGATGGAGATTGAGCCCATCACGAGCGCGGCGGGCGTGCCGCTGATTATCAATGATTTTCCGGAGATCGTGCCGACGATCGGCGCGCAGGGGGCGCACGTGGGGCAAGGCGACCGGGGCGTGGAGGATGCGCGCTGGCGCGCCGGGCGCGCGCTGGCAGGCGAGACGCCCCGGCCGATCATCGGGAAATCGACGCATAGCGTGGAGCAGGCGGTGGCGGCGGAACAGGAGGGAGCGGATTACATCGGGTTCGGCCCGCTGTTCGCCACGCCCACAAAACCGGGGCGACCGGCCATCGGGCTGGCGGAGATCGCGCGTGTGCACGAGTTGGTGAATA
>DASZPK010000051.1:0-1568 GCA_035550335.1 Chthoniobacteraceae bacterium
AGAGGAAGAGGCGCGCTACAAGCAGACGACGGACGGCGAATGGCTCAAGGATCGCGAGGAGCATTTCAAGGCGCTCGGCGAGGCGCGCTATGTGCAGGAGCGGTTCCGGCTCGCGGATGTGCTCATCAACTGGTGGGCGGATGTGCTGCGCCCGCGCGATGGGAACGCACAGCTCGAATACCCGGCCTTTGCCGCCGATACAGCGCGCGTGGCGGCCCGCTACACGACGGCGCAGGCGCTCAAAAAGATTTCCGCCATCGAGCAACTGCGCGAAAATCTCGACCGCAATGTGCAGGAGCAGCTCGCGATCGAGGCGGCATTTTTAAAGGTGTTTGCAAGCTGAACGCCTTTTTTGTACCAAGCTCCCCCACTCCATTCGTAATGAAACGCAAACTTTCCGTCGGCATGATCGGCTACAATTTCATGGGCAAGGCCCATTCGAATGCATGGCGCCAGGCGGGGCGGTTTTTCGATTTGCCAGCGGAGATTGAGTTGAAAACCATCTGCGGGCGCAATACCGCCGCAGTGGAAAAAGCGCGCGGGAAATTTGGGTGGACGCGGACGAGCGCCGATTGGCGTGAAGTGGTCGCCGACCCGGAAATCGACATTGTCGACATCACCACGCCGAACGATTCGCATGCGGAGATCGCCATCGAGGCCGCGCGGCAGGGCAAGGCGATCCTTTGCGAAAAGCCGCTCGCAATGGATGTGGCGGAGTGCGAGGCAATGGCCTCCGCCGTAAAAAAAGCGGGTGTGGTCAACATGGTCTGCCACAATTACCGGCGCATCCCGGCCATCGCGCTTGCGAAGCGGATGATCGACGCCGGCGAGATCGGTGACCGCATTTTTCATTACCGTGCGCGCTACGCGCAGGATTGGATCACCAGCCCGGCTTTCCCGCTCGTGTGGCGGCTGCAATCGAAAATCGCCGGCAGCGGCGCGCATGGGGACATCGACGCGCACATCATCGACCTCGGGCGTTACCTCGTGGGTGAGATCAAGGAGGTGTGCGGGGTGATGGAGACCTTCATCAAGGAGCGCCCGCTCGAAAGCGCTCCGCGCAGGACGGGAAAAGTCACCGTGGACGACGCGGTTTCATGGATCGGCCGATTCAAAAACGGCGCGCTCGCGAACCTCGAGGCGACGCGTTTCGCGCACGGACGGAAAAACCACATCACGCTCGAAATCAACGGCAGCAAAGGCTCGCTCGCATTCAATTTCGAGGACATGAACCGGCTGGGATATTACAACGCCGAAGACCCCGCCAGCCGCCGCGGCTTCCGCAGCATCCTCGTGACCGAGAGCGGGCACCCATACGCGGGATCATGGTGGCCGCCGGGCCATATCCTCGGCTACGAGCACACATTCGTGAACGCCTTCGCGGATTTCGTGAAAGCGGTCGTCGCCGGAAAAAGCGTGCAGCCGACGTTTGCCGACGGCCTCGCCAACCAGCGCGTGCTCGACGCCGTGTCGCGGAGCGCGAAAACCCGCCAGTGGATCAAAGTTTAAACATTATGAAACTCGAAAACCAAGTCGCAATCGTCACCGGGGCAGGCCGCGGAATCGGC
>DASZPK010000052.1:0-5136 GCA_035550335.1 Chthoniobacteraceae bacterium
CGACATCACATCCTGGAGAAAACGGCGGCCGTGGAGCGTGGGGTTGTCGCCCGCGCGTTCCTGCGCCGCGATCGCGCGCAGCAGGCTGCCC
Organism: Chthoniobacteraceae bacterium; assembly: GCA_035550335.1. Lineage (GTDB taxonomy): Bacteria > Verrucomicrobiota > Verrucomicrobiia > Chthoniobacterales > Chthoniobacteraceae > DASZPK01. The sequence continues at coordinate 92 of DASZPK010000052.1, forward strand.
GGCCCGGATGGCACCGGCAGATTCACGCGCATCGCCGGCTGGTGCGCGAAGACGCGGTGCTTTTTGTCCACCACGCGGAAAAGCGGGCTCCCGTCGTCAATCGCCTCGGACGAGCCGAGGAAAAGCAACCCGCCGGGCTTCAATGCGAAATGGAATGTGTCAAACACCCGTTTTTGCGCGTGGCGGTTCAGGTAAATAAGCAGGTTGCGGCAGGAGATGAGGTCCATCCGCGAGAAGGGCGGGTCTTTCAAAAGGTCGTGCGTGGCGAAAAGGACCATCTCCCGCAATTCGCGCCGCACGCGGTATCCGCGGCGGTCCTTGACGAAGAATTTCCTCAGGCGGTCTTCATTCACGTCGGCGACGATGGCCTCCGGGTAAAGGCCCGTCCGCGCGTGGCCGATCGCCTGCTCATCGAGATCGCACGCAAAAACCTGCAGCGACGGGGGCGCTTCGAGCGTCCGGGAATATTCCAGCAGAATCATCGCGATGGAATACGCCTCCTCGCCGGTCGCGCACGCCGGCACCCAGACGCGCACGGAATCGTTTTGCCCCTTCTTCTCGAACAACTGCGGGACGTGTTGCTCCAGCGCGGCGAATGCGTCCCTGTCGCGGAAAAAATTGGTCACCGAAATGAGCAGGTCCTGGAGCAGCGCGCCGGATTCGCCGGGGTGGGTGCGGAGATACGCGAGGTACGCCGGCACATCCTCCACGCCATGCACCTGCATCCGCCGCGCGATGCGGCGCAGGATGGTCGCCCGTTTGTAATAGGAAAAATCGCGTCCCGTGCGCGTCCGCAGGAACACGAGCGCCTCATGGAGCGCCGCTTCGGATTGCTCGGCGGAGGGCTTCCCTTCCTGCGCCGGCTGCGGCCCCTCCTCGGGCGGCAGCTTGATGGCCTTTTCATGGTTTACGTAGTTCACCAGCCGCTGCGGCATCTCGGGCACCCCCAGCACCCAGTCGATCATGCCCGTGTCGATGGCCGAGCGCGGCATGCCGGATTGCTCCGCTTGCTCGGGGTCCTGCGCAATGGTGAGCCCGCCGCGTTCCTTGATCCGCTTGATCCCCAGCGCGCCATCGCCATCCGCGCCGGAAAAAATGATCGCCGCCGCATGGGGGCCGTGGGTGTCCGCCAACGAGCGGAAAAACAAATCGACCGCCACGCGCTTGCCGCGCCCCGCGTCGAGCGGGGTGAGTTTCAGGTGGCCATCGACCGTGACAAGATGTTTCCCCGGCGGAATCACATAAACGTGGTTTGCCTGCACGCGCTGGCGATCGTGCGCCTGGACGACCGGCATCGAAGTGGCTTTCCCGAGCACGCTGGGAAGGGTCGATTCGTATGACGGCGAGAGATGGAGGATGACCACGAAGACCATTCCGCTGTCGGGCGGCATCGCCTTGAAGAAAGCCTGCAATGCCGCAATCGCGCCCGCCGATCCTCCCAAGCCCACCATGGGCAGCATCTGGTAGCCCCGCGTGGGAATGATATCGTCGAAGGTATCGGAATAATCCTGCTCGACGAAATCGGGCGACAGCCCGGGACCGGCTCCCGCCGATTTTTCATTTGCCTCTCCGGCTTCGGCTTCGCTCATGCACTCAGCGTAAGCTTTTCAAGCGCAATGTCCAGCTACCCCGCCCGTAAGTCTTTTCCTTACTTCCTGCGGCAGAGTGGTGGTGGCTGGTTTTTAAGACCATAACAGGGAACAAATCCGATTTCGTTGCGTCTATGAGCAGCATGAGTGTCAGTGACTTTCTGATCCAGCGGTTGAACGAATGGGGCATCAAACGCATTTATGGTTTCCCGGGGGATGGAATTAACGGAATTATCGGCGCCATCGGACGGGCGGGGGACAAGGTCGATTATGTGCAGGTGCGCCACGAGGAGATGGCGGCTTTCATGGCCTGCGCGCATTCGAAATTCACGGGCGAAGTCGGCGTTTGCCTTGCGACGAGCGGGCCCGGGGCCATCCATCTTTTGAACGGCCTTTACGACGCGAAGATGGACCACCAGAGCGTGGTCGCCATCGTTGGGCAACAGGCGCGCATGGCGATGGGCGGGCACTACCAGCAGGAGGTGGATCTCATTTCGCTCTTCAAGGACGTGGCGGGCGAATATGTCCACATGGCATCGGTCGCGCCGCAGGTCCGTCATCTGGTGGATCGCGCGGTGCGCATTGCGAAAGCGGAACGGACGGTGACCTGCATTATCATTCCGAATGATTTGCAGGAGGCCGAATACGAAGGGCCGCCGCGCGCGCACGGTGCCGTTTTCAGCGGGACGGGCATCTGCATGCCGCGGGTCATTCCCACGGACGCGGATTTGCATCGCGCCGCGGAAGTCCTCAACGCGGGAAAAAAAGTCGCCATCCTCGCCGGCGCGGGGGCCCTGGGAGCGACGGACGAAGTGATGGAGATCGCGGAAGTCCTCGGGGCGGGCGTCTCGAAAGCGTTGTTGGGCAAGGCGGTGATCCCCGACGCGCTTCCATATTGCTGCGGTCCCATCGGATTGCTCGGTACCAAGCCAAGCTGGGAGATGATGACCGGTTGCGACACGTTGCTCGTGATCGGGAGTTCCTTTCCCTACTCGGAATTTTTGCCGAAAGAAGGGCAGGCACGGGGCGTGCAGATTGAAATCGACGGCAAGATGCCCTCGCTTCGTTATCCCATGGAGGTCCCGCTTGTCGGCGACAGCAAGGAGACCTTGCGCGCGTTGATCCCGCTGCTGACGCGTAAAGCCGACCGCTCCTGGCGGGAAACCATCGAAAAAAACGTGGCCGAATGGTGGAAGGTGCTCGAAGCGCGGGCGATGAATTCCGCGAACCCGATCAATCCGCAGCGCGTGTTTTGGGAGCTGTCGCCGCGGCTGCCCGACCGATGCATTCTTTCCTCGGACAGCGGCAGCGCCGCAAACTGGTTTGCGCGCGACCTCAAAATCCGCCGCGGCATGATGGCCTCGCTCTCGGGCAATCTCGCCACGATGGGCCCCGGCGTGCCGTACGCCATCGCCGCGAAATTCGCATGGCCGGACCGCGTGGCGATCGCCCTCGTGGGCGACGGCGCGATGCTGATGAACGGAATCAACGGATTGGTGACAATCGCCAATTCCTGGAAGGAATGGAGCGACCCGAGGCTGGTCATCATGGTGCTCGCAAACCGCGATTTGAACCAGGTGACCTGGGAGCAGCGCATCATGAACGGCGACCCGAAATTCAAACCGAGCCAGGTCGTCCCCGATTTCCCCTTTGCAAGATATGCGGAGTCGCTCGGCTTGATCGGCATCCGCGTCGAGAAACCGGAGGAAATCGGCCCGGCGTGGGACCGCGCGTTCGCCGCCGCATCGCCGGTGGTGATCGAGGCGCTCACCGATCCCGAAGTCCCCACGCTGCCGCCGCACATCACATTCGAGGAGGCGATGAATTTCAGCAAGGCGCTGCTCCGGGATTCCGCGCGCGCAGGGATGTTCCGGGGCGCGATGAAGGACGCCATCGAAGGCCTGCTGCCGCATGGAAAAAAGAAGGAAGCTGATGTTTGATGAATGTTCCGCGCGACAAAGAACCATCCATCCGCGAGGTCCGTGTTTCTTGTTACACAGTTCCCACCGAGACCCACGAATCCGATGGAACGATTGCGTGGAATAAAACGACCATGGTGCTCGTCGAGGCCACCGCCGGCAACGTGACCGGAATCGGCTATTCCTACGCGGACACGAGCGCGGGGAAGCTGGTGGAGTCGCTCCTAGCGGATGTGATCATGGGACGCAGCGCGCTCGATATTCCCGGCGCGAATTTCGCGATGGCGATCCAGGTCCGCAACATCGGCAGGCCGGGAATTGCCTCGATGGCGATCTCCGCCGTGGACAACGCGTTGTGGGACCTCAAGGCAAAATTGCTGGGCCTCTCCCTGCTCGACCTGCTCGGCGCCGCGCGGGAGGCGGCGCCCATTTATGGAAGCGGCGGATTCACTTGTTACTCGATTGAAAAACTTCAGGAGCAGCTTGGCGGGTGGGCGGCGCAGGGAATCAAAATGGTGAAAATGAAAATCGGTTCCGAGGCATGGGCTGATGCCGGCCGAGTGCGCGCGGCGCGGGAAGCGATAGGCCGCGACGTACAGCTTTTTGTGGATGCGAACGGCGCCTACTCGCGAAAGCAGGCCCTCGCGCTGGCGGAAAGATTCGCGGAATACGATGTGCGCTGGTTCGAGGAGCCGGTCTCCGCGGACGACCTCGAAGGCCTGCGCTTGCTGCGCGACCGCGCCCCCGCCGGGATGGACATCGCGGCGGGCGAATACGGCTACGACACGTATTACTTCCGCCGGATGCTCGAAGCGGGCTCGGTCGATGTGCTCCAGGCCGATGCGACGCGCTGCATGGGTATCACCGGATTTTTGCAGGCGGGCGCATTGTGCGCGGCGTTCAACGTGCCTTTTTCGTTTCATTGCGCTCCCGCGCTGCACGCGTCGGCGGCGTGCGCTTTGCCCAACTTCCGCGTGGGCGAGTATTTTTTCGACCATTACCGCATCGAACAAATGTTTTTCGACGGCACGCCGGCGCTTTTGGATGGCGCGTTGAAGCCGGACCGCGGCCGTCCCGGACTGGGGCTCGAATTCAAACGATCCGACGCCGCGCAATTTGCGGCCTGAAAATTCCTTTATGTTGTTACACAAACGTTCATTAGCCAGCGGCGCCGCGAGCGCGCTCGACCATATCCGCGACGGGCGTTTCCAGCGCAGCATGTCGCTGATGGCCGGCGCATCGAGCGTGCTGGCCGGGCTGGAAGTTTCCTACGAGCACTACCGCGGCAGCTACGGCCAGAAAATCATGTGGACTCCCGTGATGCTCGGCGGGGCGATGGCGGGGGCGGGGGTGCTGGGATTTTTCAACCGTTGGGCCGCGCGGATTTTATTGCGCTGGGTCTCGCTGGCGACTTTGCTCGATTGCTTCGTTGGGTTCCTGTTCCACGTGCGCGGGATTGCCCGGAAACCGGGCGGCTGGCGGATGCCGGTCGCGAATATCGTGATGGGGCCGCCGATATTCGCGCCGCTGCTTTTCG
>DASZPK010000053.1:0-6613 GCA_035550335.1 Chthoniobacteraceae bacterium
GTTTCCACCGCGGGCGGCTGGTCTTGGGCGGGGACAAGGTCCACCTCGACCGAGGGGGAATCGCTCATCGGGAGCGGGCGGGCGGCGGTCTCCAATTTGAACCCAAACAGCAGAAGCGCGTGCAAAATCGCGGAGGCAGCAAAACTCGCGATGTAGATATTCCTCATGGCGAGGGCGCCGGCTTGGGCTGCGTCTCGATGGCGACCTTGGTGATGCCGAGCTTGCGGACTTCATCCAGCACCGCGATGGCCCTGCCGAATTCCGCCTTGGTATCGCCGCTGATAAAGACGCGCGGGTCGGGGGATGTCGCGATCAATTCCTTGAGCGCGGCGTCGAGCTGCCCGTCATCGACCGGCTGCTTGTTGAAAAACACCTTCCCCTGCGCGTCGATGGTGATATCGGCGGATTGGTCGCGTGACTGCGGGGCGCCTGTGGCCGCGGCGGGAAGGTTCACGGGGACGCCAAGATTTTTCACCATGGAGAGCGAGACCATCACGAAGGTCGCGAGCAAAAAGAATATGATGTCGATGAGCGGGATGATTTCGATGCGCGCCCGCTTTTTGCTGCGTGGCGATGGAACCTGGATCATGGCAGGGTGAGGGAGTTTTTCTCCGCGCGCATGAGGAGCATCTCGAGTTGCGCGGCGGCGGTCTCGATTTCCTGGCGGGCCTGCTCCAGGCGCGCGTTGAGGTAATTGAATGGGATCAGGGCAACCATCGCGATGACCAGCCCAAACGCCGTGGCGATGAGCGCCTGCGCGATGCCGCCACTGATTGCGGCGGGCGCGCCGAGGTCGCCGCCAATCAAGTGGAATGCGCCAATCATCCCGGTGACCGTGCCGAAAAGCCCCTCCAGCGGCGCGAGCGTGACAATGGTGTCGAGCACCGAGATACCGCGGTTGTAGCGCTGCAATTCCGTGCTCGCGGATTGCAGCAGCGCATTGGAATACGAAACGTCACGGTGCTCGAGCGCATAGGTAAGCGCGCGCGCCACGTAGTCGCGCGAGCCGCGGCCGATGGCACACGCCTTGTCGAGATCGCCGCGCTGCACCTCCTCAAAAATCCGCGCCACGACGCGCGGCTGGCGCGACGCGCCCTCGCGAATAATAAAGACCAGCCGCTCGATCACGACGGTAAGGGCGACAAGCGAAGTGAGAAGCAGCGGCCACATCATAAAGCCGCCTTGGTGAAAAATGGGAATCATGCCGGAATATCTAAGGGTGCGCTAATGATAATCTACTATCATTTACATGCAACGAATTAAAAATAGCGCGGTTTCCGGTTGATTAAAAGCGCGGCGTGAAGCGGCGGCGCGCGCCGGTGACGGCAGTTCACCACTTCCACGACACCCCGCCGTAAAACGCCCGGCCGACGCCGGGATTGAAATTGTTGCCGCCCTCGGAGGTCGCGTTGCCCACGGCCTCTACCGTCGCGGCGTAGATCTTGTTCGTGAGGTTCTTCGCCTCGAAAAAGACTTCCAGTCCCCTGGGGCTCTTGTACCCGGCGCGGAAACCGAGCAGCGCGTACGGGTCGGCAAAGAGCGTGTTCGCCTCGTCGGCGGGATAGGAGGAGACGTTCCACTCGAGGTTTGGCCCGAAGTAAAGCCCGCAAGGGAGCTTGTAAAGCAGTTCGGCCTTGTAAAAGGCGACCGGCGCGCCGGCGATGCGGTTGTTCCCGTACGTGGAATCGTTGCTGAAGCGGAAATCGTTGTATGTAAAACTTTGTTCAAATGAAAGTTCGTCCTCGTTTCCCCTCCCGCCGGCGATAAGCCCCTTCGCCAGGTCGGTGTCGAGCGACGCCTCGATCCCCTGGTGGACCGTATGGCTTGCATTCACGGTGCCGAGCGGGACGCCCATCCCGTTCGTGAGGTCGAGCAACTCGTTCTTCACCCAGGAACGGTACAGCGCGAGGTCCCAGGAAAACCGCTCTTCCTTCCCGCGCGTGCCGATCTCGATCGTGGTGGCGCTCTGCGGGTTGAGGCGGTTGAAAAGCTCATCGCCATCGTCCCCGGTTTCCAATGATTCGTCGAACGACGGCGGCTGGAAGCTGCGGCTCAGGTTGACGTAGGCCTGGGTGTGCTCGTTGAATTCGTAGATCGCGCCGATCTTCGGGTTGAAGCCCCAGTAATCCCCGGTGCCGCTCTGGTCGCCGTCGGCGGGATTGTCGAAGCGGTCGCTGTAGTGGCGCCCGGCGTAAATGAGCTGGGCCCCGAAAAGCACGGAAAAGTTTTTCGTGAGATGGTGCTGGTTCTCGGCGTAAAGCGTCACGTTCGTCGCAAAGGTGCGGTCGCCGGAAATCGGGGAGCCGTTTGCGCCATTGATATTTTGATAATAGGTGTCCACCTCGGATTCAAAGGTGGGATTCATCCCGAAAGTGAAACGGTTCAACTGGCCGAAAAGCTCCTCGGTGGATTGAAACGAGATGTCGCCGCCGAAATCGTTCGAGCGGAAAAAGTCGTTGCCCAGCGGCGTATCGGAGTCGAACTCCCCGCGTTGGAACTGGTCCCTGTGATTGTAATAGCCGCCGGCTAGAAGCTGCCAGTCGTCGCCCTTCACCACGAACCGGTCGACGACGCGGCCATACTCCCAGTTCTTGTCCCAATCCTGCGCGATCGACTGCGGGCTCGTTTGCGTGGGGTCGGCATACATTTGCTGCCTGCTCAGCGAGGCGGGGTTCTGCTGGTTCAGGCGGCCGTAGTAGAAGTAAACGCGGTTCTCCGCGGAGTCGCCGATTTTCGTGCCGAGGCTGAGGAATAATTTGTCGTCGTTTTCGATGCTGTGGTCGCGGAAGCCGTCGAGATTGTGGTTGGAGAAGGAAAAAATCACGTCGTTGGGGCCCTTGGAGAGTCCCGAGAGAAATCCCTCCTCGATAAATCCGTAGCTGCCACCGGAGAGCCATGCCTCGAAAGGGGGCGCGTCGTAGCCGGTCATCGTCACGAAATTGATCGCGCCGCCCAGCGTGATTCCGCCCCAGCGAAGGGCATCGGCGCCGCGGTAGATTTCCGCGTACTTGATGGTGCGCAGGTCGAAGTCCTGCAAAAACGCCTCGCCATCGGCCTGGTTGACGTTCATTCCGTCGATCATGACTTCCAGACCGGCGATGTCATCACTCTGGATGCCCGACCCGCGGACGGAAACCTTCGTGTCCTCGGAGCCTTGCCCGGACTGGATGTAAACCCCGGCGGCGTATGGGATGAAATCATCGAGGTAAGCGCCGCGGCTTTGCTGGAAATTTTCGGGGGTGACCACGCCGGTTGCCCCCGGGATCGCGGAGAGTTGTTGCGCCGCCGTGTCCGCATCCGGTGACAGCAGGGTGCTCTCCGAGCCGCTCACGACCACCTCGGGCATCGTCGTCGAATTCTGCTGGCCGTTTGTGCCTGGATCCGCCGCGCGTGCCAGGAGAAACAGGAACGAACAGGCCGCAAGGACGACCAGGAATTCTATTTTCATGGGGGAAATCGGCGAAACCCTATCGCCTTGAATCCCGCATGTCCACGAGAAAGCCCGCTGCGCCGACCCCGGAAGAAATCTAGAACGAGTACGAGATTCCCCCGTAGAATCCCCTCCTCTGCCCGTATTGCGGGGCGAAGACGCCGATGCCGGAGCCGTCGCGGATTTCGTAAACTTTGTCAAACAGGTTCACGATGTCGAAGCGTGCCTTGAACGCGCCCCAGCCGGGGATTTTGAATTCGTGCTCGATGCCGGTGTTGAACGTGACATAGGCGGGGAGCTGCGAGGTGTTTGCAAAACCGTCGCGCAGGCCGCTGCCGTAGAGCATGTCGGCATAGACGCGCGTCCCTTCCCACGTGTAGGCGACGCCGTTCGTGGCCGACCAGTGCTGCTCGTGGTCGAGATGGACCCAGTGGGAGTCGATGTAGGAAAGCTCATCAGGGGCGAACTGGAATTGACCGGAGGTGATTTGCGTTCCCATCGCGTGCGTGAAGCCGATGTTGCTATAAGCCTCAAAGCCGTTTTTGTGATAATTGGCCGTGAACTCCGCGCCGTAGACGTCGCCCTTGGCGTAGTTGAACGGCGAGAAGATGACCGTCGGCCCGAACTGCCCTTCGTCGATCTGGTTCTTCGCAACCTTGTAATAGGCGTCGAAGCCGGCCTGGAAATCGGAGGTCACGTTGTCCGTAATGCCGGCGTCGAAATAATTCGACCGCTCGGATTTGACCGGGGAGGCCTGGGTCACGGCGGGCTGGTTCGTGGTGCCTGCGAATTTGGTGACGCTCTCGGAGGAGACCAATTCCAGCGGCGGCGGGGTGAAGTAGCGCGCATAACCGGTGTGGAGTGTGATGCTGTCGGTCGGCTGGTAAACGAGATTGATGCGCGGGCTGAGCTGGCTTTCGTTGACGAAGGCATTCACAACGTCGAACCGTGCGCCGTAGTTGAGCGTGAGCCGGGGGGTGAATTTCCATTCATCCTGGAGATACGCGCCGTAAAGATACGCCTGCTTGCGGCTGTCGTCCTCGATGTTAAACGGTGTTGAACTCGATTGCGCGCCTGTGGAATCCACGGGGAAGACGAAATTCGAGGTGTTTGCCGTCAGGTGCTCCTCCGTGAAGGTGAACCCGGCGCGAAGCGTATGGGAGTCGTTGAGTTTGTAGCTGCCGTCGCCCTGGAGGCCGTTGGAAAAAATGCCGCGGTTGATGGCGCTCGAGACGCCGTTGAAAATCAAATCACCCGCATCGTCGGGCTGGAAACTGAGGCCGCTGTAGCGGGAGAACGCGGAGATTTGGTAAGCGCCGTCGTCGAGTTTTTTCTGGTAGCTGATGATGCCGAAATAGCTCTGCTCGGTCTGGGTCTCGTTCAACTGCGAGGAGTTGAAAACCGGGACGCCGGTGAGCGCGAACACCTGCGGCTGGCCGGGGTTGTCGGGGATCTGGAAATTGCTGTGCGCGCCGCTGAAGATGAAGCTGACGCGGCTGGTATCGTCGATGATGTAGGAAATGTCGCCAAAGCCCTTGAACTGGTCCGTATTATCGTGGATCGGGCGGCTGCTGCTCGTGGGGTTTTCGATGCCGATGTCGTCGTGGAGGAAATTCCCCGTGAAGTAGTAGGTCCATTTTCCCCCGGAGCCGCCATATTCAAAGCTCGGTTCGATGGTGTCGTAGCTCCCGCCGTAGAGCGAAAACTCACCGCCTGGCGCGGTCCCGTTTTTCGTCTGGATGTCGATGATGCCCGCCGTGCGCTGGCCATATTGCGCGGGAAGCGCGCCGGTGATGAGCGAGAGGTTGTCCACAAACCGCGTGCTCAATTCCTGCCCGAAGACGGAAATGCCCTCGGGAAGTTCCACGCCGTCGATGCGGTACTGGAGGTTCGCGTGCTCGCCGCGCACGTGGAGCTGGCTGTAGGAATCCTGCGCCACGCCGGGGAAGCGGAGGAGAGTCTGGTTGATCGGCGCGTTGTCGCCCTGCGACTGGTCTTCGATCTGGTCCTGGGTGACGGTGTATTTGGTCGCGCCGAGGCTGGGCTGGATTTCATTGCGGGAGACATCGAGCGATTTCGAGACGACATCGATCTCGGGCAATGTGCCCGATGCGGCCTGGGTCTGTGCATCCTGCGCGAACAGGAACGCAGGATGAGCCGCGAGGATTAAAAGCGCTGCCGCGATGAGCGAGCGGCGCACGCCAAGCGGTGAACGGCGGGGAAGAGAGGAGCGTTTTTGGAAAGATGAAGTAAAAGACATGCGTGGAAGTGATAATGCATTATCAATATCGGTCAAGCAAAAATCTTTTTGGGATGGTTTCAACGCGCGGCAACCGATCAATTTCCCCGCTTTCACCCGACAGGCGTTCGTGCTAGATACCGGGCGCGTGAAAAAAGCTGTTTCCATCATTGCCTGGCTCGTGGTCGCGGGACTCGGCGCGTGGGCTTACTCGGCCATCGCCCTGCATCGCGGCGAGCATCTCAATTCCACATTCATTCTCATGGCGGCGCTCTGCACTTATGCGCTCGGTTACAGGTTCTACTCGAAATGGATCGCAGCGAAGGTGCTCGTGCTCGATGACCGCCGCGCCACGCCGGCTGTCGCGCACGACGACGGGAAGGATTTCGTAAAGACGAACAAGTGGATTTTGTTCGGCCATCATTTCGCTGCGATCTCGGGGCCGGGGCCGCTCGTGGGGCCTGTGCTCGCGGCGCAGTTCGGCTATCTGCCGGGGACGCTCTGGATTTTGATCGGCGCGGTGCTCGGCGGGGCGGTGCAGGATTTCGTGATTTTGTTCTGCTCGATACGGCGCGATGGGAAATCGCTCGGGCAGATGGTGCGCGAGGAGTTGAATCCCGCGGCGGGGGTGATCGCTGTGCTGGCGGTACTCTCGATCATCGTGATCCTGCTGGCGGTGCTGGCGCTGGTGATCGTGAATACGCTGGCGGACAGCCCGTGGGGCGTCTTCACCGTGTGGGCGACGATCCCGATTGCGCTTTTCATGGGCGGCTACATGCGGTATGCGCGCGTGGGGAAGGTGCTCGAGGCCTCGGCCATCGGCGTGGTGCTGCTGCTGGCGGCGGTGTGGGGCGGGAAGGTGGTGCATGAACATGCGGCATGGGCGCGAGCGTTCACTTTTACGCCGATGAAGCTGGCATGGGGGCTCATCGTTTATGGGTTCG
>DASZPK010000054.1:0-2059 GCA_035550335.1 Chthoniobacteraceae bacterium
AGGCTCCACGCCGCCGCCGCGCCGAGCATCGACGTGCGCAGGAATGTGCGCCGGGTGTGCAAAGTTTTCGTGTGGGGTTCGATGATATGGTCGTGGTCGCTCATGGTTTTTCTCCCTTTGGAATCGTGTTACGTGAGTTGATACTCGGGCGTGCTCATCATCAGATGAAGCAATTCCCGCACCGTCTGGTCGCTGGTGTCGCCGGCTTTGTCCTTTAAAAAATCGCGGAACGGCTGCGTCTCTTTCGGCGTAAGCTGGCTCTGGTAGAGGCGGAAGCAGAGGCTCGCGATGAGCTTGTCGGGATTCGAGCGCACATCCGGCGGCGCGATCACCGCGAGGTCCACCGGCTTGCGGTTCGTGACCTCTTTCTCGGGGCGTCCCGCCGCCTTGTTCGCCGCGGCGAGTTTGTTGATCGCCTGCACGCCGAGCCCGCCGTTGCTCAGCTCGAAATTCGAGAGATTGTAGCGGAACAGGAGCGTCGAGGTCGTGATCCAAGCCTTGCCGCCGTCCCACCCTTTCACATTCGGCGGCGCGAACGGGATCTGCCCCATCTGCCGCAGCGCATTCACCGACACGATGGTAGGCGGCATGTCCGTCTGCAGGATTTTCGACGTCTGCACGAGCCATTGCACCGGGCTCTTGATTTGCATGCGGATCGCCTTGGCGGAATAAAACTCCGCGCTGCGGAAAATCTCCCCCAGCATCGGCTTGATCTCATACTGGTAGCCGCGCAGGCTGCCGCCGAGCTGCGTCACCAACTCCGGGCTGGGGTTCTCATACGCGAAAAACTTCCACAGTTTCTTCGTGATGTATTGCGCGCACGCCGGCTTTTGCAGGATCAGGTTGATGATGTCGTCGCCGCCGTATTTCCCGCTCTGTCCGAAGAACGTCTTCACCCCGTCGTCGTGCTGGAACGGCGCATAGCGGAACGACTGGTCGCGCGGGTCGATCCGGTAGCCGGTGAACGCGCGCGCGGAGTTCTGGATGTCGTCTTCCGTGTAATTTCCAATGCCGAGCATGAACAGCTCCATCAGCTCCCGCGCGAAATTTTCGTTCGGGTGCTCCTTCTTGCTCTCGCGCGTGTCGAGGTAAATCATCATCGCCGGGTCGCGCGACACCGCCTTGGCGAGGTCGCCGAAATTGCCGAGCGCGTTCTGGCGGAAAGTCTCGTTCTGCTGCCACATCAGGTAGGCCTGCTTCACCTTCTGCACGCTCGTGGCGAAATTGCCGTGCCAGAAAAGCGTCATCTTCTCCCGGAGCGGGTTCGGCGTTTGCGCCATGCGGTTCAGCCACCAGTTCATCAGTTCCAGCATGTTGCCGCGCTGCTGCTTCTGGATTTCCTGGACCTTCGTTTTTTTGTCGGCGTCGGCCAGGCCCGCGATCATCGCCAGGTAATTCACAGGGGCGATATCCGCCGGCTTCGCGAATTGCTGCGAATCATCCGGCGCGTTCAACATCGACGCGACCGCCTTGTCGAACCCCATCGCATGCAGCGCTTCGATCTGTTCCGGGCTCCCGCCGAAGCCGGCGCGGTTGAGGAGGTGCGCCGCCTTGGTCAGGTCCCATTGCTTGGGGTCGAGTGGAGTTAACATCGTCGTATCAATTAAACCGTCGTATTTTCCAAAAGTTTCTGAAATACTGGCTTTTCAATCGGCAACATCAGCTAATGGGTGACTGACATTGCGTCAAAATGGTGAGACTTTCCACGGCGTTCCAAGGTTACATGATTTCTAATTTTTTTCCATGCGTTTCACCAACCTGACCCGCCACGTCGAGATCGGCGCGAATTGCTATCTCCTCGAGGTCGCGGGCAAACGCATCGTGCTCGATTCCGGCATGCACCCTCGCCGGGAGTCCGACCCCGCGCTGCCGGATTTCACCCTGCTGCCCGACGACTCGGTGGACGCCATCGTCCTCTCCCACGCGCACCACGACCACATCGGCACGCTCCCCATCCTCATGCGACGCCAGCCGCTCGCGCCCGTCTTCATGAGCGAGCCCACGCGGTTGCTCGGCGACATCATGCTCCACAACTCCGTGAACGTCATGAGCCGCAAAC
>DASZPK010000055.1:0-2459 GCA_035550335.1 Chthoniobacteraceae bacterium
CATGGATGGCTGATCTGTAAAGCGTGCGATGATTGTTTAACGCTCCGGCATACGCAAGCGGAAATCCGGCACGGGGCGGCGTTCCACAAAAATTCGAACGCCATCGTTTTTATTTCCGTGAATTTGCGACGGCGCGGGATACGATGCGAAAGATGCGGGGAGTATTCACAGGCATCACGATGTTCGGGCCGTCGCACCTGGCGGTGCTGGCGGCGACCGCAGCCATCGCGGCTGCGCTCTCGATAGGGGGCAGGGCCGGCGGCGAACGCACGCGGCGGAACATCGCGCTCGGCCTGGCTGCGGTGCTGCTGGCAAACAAGCCGGCGGTCTATTGGACGATCCTCGTGATGGAAAAGCAGGGCTGGCGCGATTCACTGCCGATGTACATGTGCGACTGGTCGGGGCTGGCGGCGATTGCGGCGCTGCTCTGGCGCGGGCAGACGCCTTACGAAATGGCATATTTCTGGGGGCTGGGCGGGACGCTGCAGGCGATGGTTACACCGGACCTGTCGTTCGATTTTCCCGACATCCGGTTCCTCACTTTTTTCATCTCGCACGGGGGGACGCTGGTTGCGGTGGCATTCCTGACCTTCGCGGTGAGAATGCGCCCGTGGCCGGTGTCGCTGCTGCGGATCATTCTTTGGAGCAATGTCTATCTCCTCGTGGCGGGGGTGGTGGATTGGTCGCTTGATGAAAACTACGGCTACCTGCGCGCAAAGCCGGGGCACGCGTCGCTGCTCGACCACCTCGGCCCGTGGCCGTGGTATATTCTCAGCCTCGAGGGAGCTGCGATCGTTTCGTTCCTTATTTATTACTGCCCGTTTTTTGTGGCGGACTTGTTGAGGAAGCGGCGCGCGGGCGCTAGTGCCCCCGCATGCTGAAAAACAACATGATGAGATCGATCACGAAGAGGAGCACGATGGTGATTTCCAGCGTGAGCATCCAGCGGTTCATGCGGTCCTGGTTCAGCAATTCGTAGAGGTCGTCGAGGGTCTTCAATTTTTCGTCGATGGTGCGGTGCCAGTCGCCAAGGTGGAAGCGCGTGGAGAGATGCTGGTAGATGCGGGCGAGATGCCAGTCGCCGAAGAATTTGGTGATGTTTGAAAGCTCGTCGCTCAGGCGCGCGAGGTCGATGCGGATTTCGCGGAGCTGGCCCAGCACGCCGCGCCGGCTGCGGATGGGGCGGATGAGCATGTCGCGGTAGGCGCTTTCGAGCGAGTCGTCGAGGATGCGGTCGTACGCCTCGAGCTCCGCGAGCTGGAGATTCGCGAGTTCCATGATGTAGAGGGCTTCGTCGAAATTCGCGGGCACATCCATGAGCAACGCGGCGTCCCAGTCGATCACGGCGATGTCGTGGTCGTAATAACTGAGATGGAGCGAGGTGGATTCGTCGGATTCCTGCCGGGAGAGATGCTCGGGGTCGGTCTCCTGCGTGAGCAGCGCGGCGACATCGCGGCGGTTTGCGTGCAGCCATGTCTCGGCGTTAAGGCACGCGCCGTCGGGGCCGACCAGCGGCGAGGCGATGCAAAAAACCGTGTAGGCCTCCTCGGCGGCGAGGGTCGGCAGCGGCTTGATGAGATGGGCGCCCAGCTCGGAGCAGACATTCGAGGCGAGCTGTGTGACTTCGTTTAACAACGCGGAACCGTCCGCAAATTCGAGGTCGTGAAATTCCACCAGCTCGCGGATGTTCGCGACCTCGAACGGCAGCCGCACCGTGATGCTCAGCGCGCCGACCTGGAGCAGCTTCACCGAGCGCTCCATGCGCACCGGCCCGCGCGGCCCCTGCCGCTCGACCGCCGGCAACCGCACCACCTGGGGGCGGTAAAAGAAAAGCCGGCGCGGGTTGCGTTTGCTGGCATCGACCACAAATTGCTCGACCGGATGCCCGAGCAGGCTGCCGATGGGTTCGCGCTTGATGCCGTAAGCCACATCGAACGCAAACATATAGACGACTTCGCCGCGGTAGGTGTTGGGTGTGGTCATGCCCGTGTAAACATTTACCCAAACGGGCCAAACTGCAATGCGGGAAGCGAGCCGGCGCTTGTCACCGCAGGGCCAAAAGGCCATAACGATGGAAATGAAAAACCCGGGTGACAACAACTGCTGGTGCGCGGGCCGGGCGCTGCTGACCGACCTCTACCAAGTCACCATGGCTTATGCCTATTGGAAGACGGGCAAGGCGGAGCGGGAGGCCGTATTCCATCTTTTTTTCCGGAAACCGCCCTTCCAATCGGGCTTCACGGTTGCGGCGGGACTCGCGACCGCGGTGAAATTTCTCGATGCTTTCCATTTCACCCGGGACGACCTCGATTTTCTCGCGACGCTCAAGGGGAACGACGGCCAGCCGCTCTTCGAGCGCGGTTTTCTCGATTACCTGGGCGCATTTAAATTCACGTGCGACCTGGACGCCATTCCCGAGGGGACGGTGGTCTTCCCGCACGAGCCGGTGCTGAGGATCA